>NZ_JALQEK010000003.1:0-72368 GCF_023630765.1 Caballeronia sp. ATUFL_F2_KS9A
CCCCCCCCCCCCCCCCCCCCCCCCCCCCCCCCCCCCCCCCCCCCCCCCCCCCCCCCCCCCCCCCCCCCCCGCCGCCCGATCCGGCCCGCTTGCGGTAAGTAATGTTTCACCCCTACAGTTCTACGTTGTTGCAACCCTCCTCGGCGCGATCGGAACCTCATATGCCCACAGCCTACAAACGCGTACTCCTCAAGCTCTCCGGCGAAGCCCTGATGGGCGACGATGCTTTCGGCATCAATCGCGCAACAATCGAAAGGATGGTGGCGGATGTCGCGGAGGTGGTGCGGATCGGGACGCAACTGGCCGTCGTGATCGGCGGCGGCAACATCTTCCGCGGTGTCGCGGGCGGCGCGGCCGGCATGGACCGGGCGACGGCCGACTACATGGGGATGCTCGCCACGATGATGAACGCGCTCGCGCTGCAAGACGCGATGCGCCACGCGGGCATCGAAGCGCGCGTGCAATCCGCGTTGCGCATGGATCAGGTGGTCGAGCCGTACATCCGCCCCCGCGCGATCCGTCAACTGGAAGAGGGCAAGGTCGTGATCTTCGCGGCCGGCACGGGCAACCCGTTCTTCACGACGGATACGGCCGCCGCGCTGCGCGGCTCGGAAATCGGCGCCGAAGTGGTGTTGAAGGCGACGAAGGTCGATGGCGTATACTCCGCCGACCCGAAGAAGGACCCGCATGCGACGCGTTACAGCACGATCAGCTTCGACGAGGCGATCGGCAAGAATCTTCAGGTGATGGACGCCACCGCGTTCGCACTGTGCCGCGACCAGAAGCTGCCGATTCGCGTGTTCTCGATCACGAAGCCGGGCGCATTGAAGCGCATCGTGCAGGGCGACGACGAAGGGACGCTCGTCCACGTGTAAACTCTCGCGGTATCAGGCGCCGCGCAGCGGGGCGGCAAGCCTCGCGCGACAGAGCGCCGCTATCGCCGGTAAAACTTAGGTTTGGAGGTTCAAAATGAGTGTGGCTGACATCAAGAAGAGCGTCGACCAGAAGATGCAGCGGTCGATCGAAGCGTTCAAGGCCGATCTCGCCAAGATCCGTACGGGCCGCGCCCACACCGGGCTGCTCGACCACATCCAGGTCGACTACTACGGTTCGAACGTGCCCATCTCGCAAGTCGCGAACATGACGCTCGTCGATGCCCGTACGATCGGCGTGCAGCCGTGGGAAAAGAAGATGGTCGCCGTGATCGAGAAGGCGATCCGCGAATCGGATCTCGGCCTGAACCCTGCCACGCAGGGCGACCTGATCCGCGTGCCGATGCCCGCGCTGACCGAAGAGCGCCGTCGCGAACTCACGAAGGTCGTGAAGAGCGAAGGCGAGACCGCCAAGGTCGCCGTGCGCAATCTGCGCCGCGATGCGAACGATCAACTGAAGAAACTCGTGAAGGACAAGGAGATTTCGGAAGACGACGAGCGCCGTGCGAGCGACGAAGTGCAGAAGTTCACCGACAAGTTCGTCGCCGAAATCGACAAGCTCGTTCAGACCAAAGAATCCGAAATCATGACGGTGTGAGGCCGTAGAGACGGTCCTGCCAAGCCCGGACGTGCAAGCTCCGGGCTGGCTCTCACTTCTTCAGATTCCCAGATTCAGCGGCCATGACCTATACCAGCTCCACCGTTGCCGTGCCCGATGTCGCGGCTGTCCCGCGTCACGTCGCGATCATCATGGACGGCAATGGCCGATGGGCGACCGAGCGGCGTCTGCCGCGCGTCGCCGGTCATACGCGCGGCGTCGATGCGGTCCGCGCGACCGTCGAAAGCTGCGCGCGGCGCGGCGTCGAATTCGTCACGCTCTTCGCGTTCAGTTCCGAAAACTGGCGCCGTCCGACCGACGAAGTGTCCTTCCTGATGCGCCTGTTCGTGACCGCGCTCGAACGCGAGATCGGCAAGCTGCATGCGAACGGCATTCGTCTGCGCGTCGTCGGCGACATTTCCATGTTCGACGACCGCATCCGCGCGCTCATCCAACGCGCCGAAACCAAGACAGCCCGCAATACGCGACTCACGCTGACCATCGCTGCCAATTACGGCGGGCGCTGGGACATCATGCAGGCGACGAAGAAGCTTATCGCGGAGTCTCTCGAGTCGGGCGTGCCCGCGCGCGTGGACGACGAATCGTTCGCCGAACATCTCGCGATGGCCTACGCGCCGGAGCCGGATCTGTTCATCCGCACGGGCGGCGAGCAGCGCATCAGCAACTTCCTGCTGTGGCAGCTCGCTTACACCGAGTTCTACTTCACCGACACCTACTGGCCCGACTTCGACGCCGACGCCCTGGACCGCGCGATCGCGTCCTACGGCGACCGCGAACGCCGCTTCGGGCGCACCAGCGCGCAACTCGCTTCCCAATCGCAGAAGGCCGACACCCTTTCATGCTAAGAACCCGTGTCATCACGGCAATCGTCCTGCTCGCCGTACTCGTGCCGATCACGCTGTTTGCGCCGATCGGCGCATTCGGAGCGTTGATCGGGTTCGTCGTCGTGTTCGCGGCCTGGGAATGGGGACGGCTCCTCAAGCTGAACGGGGCGGGGCCGGTCGCTTACGCGCTCGTCGCGGGCATCGCGCTCGTTCTGAGCACGTTCCTCGGGATCAAAGCCACGCCGCTCTACCAGATGGCCGGTATTTTCTGGGTGCTGGCGGGGCCTTACGCATTGCTTCGCAAGCCCGCGCTGGCCGCGCACGCCTGGCGCGCGTTCCTGCTTTTCGCCGGAATCGTCGTGTTTCTGGCCTGCTGGCACGCGGTCGTCGACGCGCGCACGCGAGGCGTATCCTTCGTGCTATCGCTTCTGCTAGTAGTCTGGCTGGCTGATATAGGCGCATACTTCGCCGGAAAAGCGCTCGGCCGCCATAAGCTCGCCCCGTCGATCAGCCCGGGCAAGACCTGGGAGGGCGCCATCGGCGGGTGGCTCGCCGTTATCGTCATCGGCGCGCTCGCCGCCGCCACCGGCTTTTACGCGCCCACCGTATTCACCGCCTTCGTCGGACAGCTCGGCTGGGATCGCGCGTTCGTCGCGCTTTCCGTGCTGGTCGCGTTCAGCGTGGTCGGCGATCTGTTCGAGTCGCTGCTCAAGCGCCAGGCGGGTGTCAAGGACTCGAGCGGCCTTCTGCCGGGTCACGGCGGCGTCCTCGACCGCATCGACGCATTGTTGCCTGTATTGCCGATCGCATTGCTCATGCTTGGCTGATCGGCTAGAGAAGAATTTATGCAAACACGTCTCACACTGCTCGGCTCCACGGGCTCGATCGGCGATAGCACGCTCGACGTCGTGGCGCGGCATGCGGACCGTTTCTCGGTCTACGCGCTCACCGCTCACCGCAACGGCGACAAACTCGTCGCGCAATGTCTGAAGTTTCAGCCCGAAGTGGCGGTCGTCGGCGACGCCGAAACCGCCGTACGCGTCGCGGCTGCGTTGCGCGCGCAGGGTTGCAAGACCGAAGTGACGCACGGGACCGAGGCGCTCGTCGAAGTCGCGCGCGCGGCGCAGTGCGATACGGTCGTCGCGGCCATCGTCGGCGCGGCGGGCCTGGCGCCCACGCTCGCCGCCGCACGCGCCGGCAAGCGCATCCTTCTCGCGAACAAGGAAGCGCTCGTGATGTCCGGCCAGATTTTCATGGATGCGGTGCGCGACAACGGCGCGATCCTGCTGCCGGTCGACAGCGAGCACAACGCGGTGTTCCAGTGCCTGCCGCCTTGCGCAGACAAGGAAGCGAAGCTGCACGGCGGCGTCTCGAAGATCATCCTGACGGCGTCCGGCGGTCCTTTCCGCACGCGCGAGCCCGCGACGCTCGTGAACGTCACGCCCGAAGAGGCCGTGAAGCATCCGAACTGGGCGATGGGCCGCAAGATCTCGGTCGATTCCGCGACGATGATGAACAAGGGCCTCGAAGTCATCGAGGCGCACTGGCTCTTCAATCTGCCCGGCTCGCGCATCGAGGTGCTGATCCATCCGCAGAGCGTGATTCATTCGATGGTGTCCTATGCCGACGGCTCGGTGCTCGCGCAACTCGGCAATCCGGACATGCGTACGCCGATCGCGCATGCACTGGCGTATCCTGAGCGTGTCGATTCGGGCGTCGCGCCGCTCGATCTCGCGCAGATCGCGACGCTCACATTCGAAAAACCCGACTTCGCGCGCTTCCCGTGTCTCGCGCTGGCGATTGCCGCGCTGGAAGCAGGCGGCATCGCGAGCGCGGCGTTGAACGCGGCCAATGAAATCGCCGTCGAGGCGTTCCTCGATCGCCGCATCGGCTTCATGGCGATCGGCGACGTGGTGGATCGCGTGCTGAACGCGCTGCCGAATACGAGCGCCGCGACCTTGGCCGACGTTCTCGCCGCGGATGCCGACGCGCGCCGTCTGGCGTCCCGTTTCGTCGCAGAGCTCACCGCGAGCGCGCCGGGCGCCGAACCCATCGCCCATTGAGGCCGTCATGAACTTTCTGACCGAAATCGTCGCCTTCGTTGTCGCGATAGGCGTACTGGTCGTCGTCCACGAATTCGGTCACTACAGCGTCGCGCGACTGTGCGGCGTGAAAGTGCTGCGGTTCTCGGTCGGCTTCGGCAAGCCGCTCGTGCGATGGGTCAGCAAGAAGACGGGCGTCGAATGGACGATCGCCGCGCTGCCGCTCGGCGGCTACGTGAAGATGCTCGACGAACGCGAGGTCGATCCCGAGAGCGGCACGACCATTCCCGCCGAAGACCTGCCGCGCGCGTTCAACCGTCAGAACGTGGGCAAGCGCATCGCGATCGTCGCGGCGGGGCCGATCGCCAATTTCCTGCTCGCAATCGTGCTGTTTTCCGCCGTGTTCGCGGGCGGCGTGACCGAGCCGGCGGCGATCGTTTCGCAGCCCGCTTCCGATACGGCGGCGGCGCAAGCGGGCTTCGAAGGCGGCGAAACGATTCTCTCGATGCGTGACGCGGAAGGCGGCGAGACGCATCCGATCCGCTCATGGTCCGACCTGCGCTGGAAGATGCTCGACGCATCGTTCGATCATCGGCGCATCGTGCTGACGGCGAAGACGCACGACGGCACCTTCGACTTTCCGGTGACGGTCACGGGCATCACCGATTCCGAAGCCGATCAGGATTTCATGGACAAGCTCGGCTTCACGCCGGGCGGCGGCACGCTGACGGTCGCGGGCGTCGAGGCGGGCAGCGCGGCGCAGAAGAGCGGGCTGAAGGCGGGCGACATGCTGCGCGCGATCGACGGCCGCAGCGTCGACAACGCGACGAGCTTCATCGACTACGTGAAGGCGCACGGCGGCAAGCCGGTGACGCTCGTGGTCGAGCGCAACGGCCAGCGCGATTCCGTGCAGATCGTGCCGGACGTGAAGCGCGATGCGTCGACGGGCAAGGACATCGGGCGTATCGGCGCCGCGCTCGCGAATCAACTGCCGACGGTAGATGTGCGCTACGGGCCGCTCGAAAGTCTGCGCCTCGGCGTGAACCGCACGTGGGACATCAGCGTGTACTCGCTGCGCATGTTCGGGCGGATGATCACCGGCGAGGCGTCGCTCAAGAATCTGTCAGGGCCGGTCACGATTGCCGACTACGCGGGCAAGAGCGCAAGGCTCGGTGCGACGGCCTTCATTTCGTTTCTGGCACTCGTGAGCATCAGCCTCGGAGTGTTGAACTTGTTACCGATTCCGGTATTGGACGGTGGGCATCTGTTATATTATTTGGTTGAGGCTGTTACCGGCAAGGCAGTATCCGATCGCTGGCAGCTTGTTCTGCAAAGGGCGGGCCTGGTCTGCATCGTCGCTCTGTCGATGATCGCGCTGTTCAATGACCTCGCGCGTCTGATTCGTTTTTGATCCACTTTGACAATTTCTGGCGGCGTCTTTCGAGCGACCGCCGGAACGAATGCAGCTTTAAATACTGGGGAAGCACGTTGTTCAAACCTCATCGCTTTGTTCCTAAGACGGCTGTGGCCGCGGCGCTCGCCGCAACGGGCATGGCGGCGCACGCCACCACGCCGTTCGTCGTGCAGGATATTCGGATCGACGGTCTCCAACGCATCGAGCCTGGCTCCGTGTTCGCTTATCTGCCGATCAAGCAAGGCGACACCTTCACCGACGACAAGGCCTCCGAAGCGATTCGCGCACTCTACGCAACGGGTTTCTTCAACGACGTTCAGATTGCCACCGAAGGCAACGTGGTGATCGTTCAGGTGCAGGAACGCCCGGCGATTTCGGCCATCGATTTCGCGGGCCTGCACGAGTTCGACAAGGACAACCTCACGAAGGCGCTGCGTTCCGTCGGCCTGTCGCAAGGCCGCTCGTACGACAAGGCGCTCGTCGACAAGGCGGAGCAGGAGCTCAAGCGCCAATACCTGACGCGCGGCTACTACGCCGCGGAAGTCACGACCACCGTGACGCCGGTCGACCGCAATCGCGTGCAGATTCTGTTCTCCGTCGCGGAAGGTCCGAGCGCGAAGATTCGCCAGATCAACTTCGTCGGCAACAAGGCGTTCAGTTCCAGTACGCTGCTCGGCGAAATGCAGCTTTCCACGCCGAACTGGTTCTCGTGGTACACGAAGAGCGATCTCTACGCGAAGGAAAAGCTCACGGGCGACCTCGAGAACGTGCGCTCGTACTATCTGAACCGCGGCTACCTCGAGTTCGCGATCGACTCCACGCAGGTGTCGATCTCGCCGGACAAGAAGGACATGTATCTGACGATCGCCGTGCACGAAGGCGAGCCGTACAAGATCAGCAGCATCACGCTTTCGGGCAATCTGCTCGACCGTCAGGCCGAGCTCAACAAGCTCATCAAGATCAAACCGGGCGAGCGCTTCTCGGCCGAAAAGCTGCAGTCGACCACCAAGGCGATCGTCGACAAGCTCGGCGAATACGGCTACGCGTTCGCGCAGGTCAACGCGCAGCCGCAGATCGATCAGGCGAACCACACCGTGGCGCTCACGCTGCAAGTCGATCCGAGCCGTCGCGTGTATGTGCGGCGCGTGAACATCGTCGGCAATACGCGTACGCGCGACGAAGTGGTGCGCCGCGAAATGCGCCAGCTCGAAAGCTCGTGGTTCGATTCGAGCCGCCTCGCGCTGTCGAAGGACCGTATCAACCGTCTCGGCTACTTCACCGACGTGGACGTCACTACGACGCCCGTGGAAGGCACGAACGACCAGGTCGACGTCGACGTGAAGGTGGCCGAAAAGCCGACCGGCGCGATCACGCTGGGCGCGGGCTTCTCGTCGACGGACAAGGTGGTGCTCTCGGCGGGCGTGTCGCAGGACAACGTGTTCGGCTCGGGCACGAGTCTCGCGGTCAACGTGAACACCGCGAAAACCTATCGCACGCTGACCGTGACGCAGGTCGATCCGTACTTCACGATCGACGGCATCAAGCGCATCACCGACGCTTACTACCGCACGTATCAGCCGCTGTATTACTCGACGGATTCGAGCTTCAAGATCATCACGATGGGCGCGGACACGAAGTTCGGCATCCCGTTCTCGGAGCAGGACACGGTGTTCTTCGGCGTCGGAGCCGAACAGAACACGATGGACGTGGACAGCAACACGCCGCAGTCCTACAAGAACTACGTGAACGAGTTCGGCCGTGTCGTGAACAACTATCCGCTGACCGCGGGCTGGTCGCGAGACAATCGCGACAGCGCGCTCGTCCCGAGCCGCGGCTACTACATCCAGTCGAACGCAGAATACGGCACGCCGCTCGGCAACACGACGTACGCGAAGTTCGACGCGCAGTTCCAGTATTACTACTCGTTCGCGCGCGGTTTCGTGCTCGGCTTCAATCTGCAGGGCGGCTACGGCAAGGGCCTGCAAGGGCAGACGTACCCGATCTTCAAGAACTACTACGCGGGTGGTATCGGTTCGGTGCGCGGTTACTCGCCGAGCTCGCTGGGTCCGCGCGACGCGAAGACCAACGACCCGATCGGCGGCTCGCGCATGGCGGTCGGCAATATCGAGCTGACGTTCCCGCTGCCGGGAACGGGCTACGATCGTACGCTGCGCGTGTTCACCTTCCTCGATGCCGGTAACGTCTGGGGCGATCCGGGTCAAGGCGGTACGAGCGGCGGTGCAAACGGCTTGCGCTACGGTTACGGTCTGGGTCTCGCGTGGATCTCGCCGATCGGCCCGCTCAAGCTGAGCCTCGGCTTCCCGCTGCAGAAGCATGAGGGCGACCAGTATCAGAAGTTCCAGTTCCAGATCGGTACGGCGTTCTAAGCAGCCCGCCGATGAACGCGAACTTCATTTTTTTCGACGTAACGTGAGGAACACTTTGGGAACCGGTAAGCATTCGAAACATAGGGCGCTGGCGCTTGCGTTGTCGATGGTTCTCGGCCTGGGCACGGCGATGTCCGCCAGTGCTCAGGAAGCGCGCATCGCGGCGGTCAATTCGGACCGCATCTTGCGCGAATCGTCCGCGGCGAAGGCCGCCCAGTCGAAGCTCGAGCAGGAATTCTCCAAGCGCGACAAGGCGCTGCAGGACATGGCGCAGCGCCTGAAGGCGATGTCGGACAACATCGACAAGAACGGTGCCTCGATGTCGCCGACCGACCGCGCGGCCCGTCAGCGCGATCTGGCGCAGCTCGACGCGGACTTCCAGCGCAAGCAGCGCGAGTTCCGCGAGGACCTGAATCAGCGCCGTAACGAGGAACTCGCGGCGGTGCTGGACCGCGCGAACAAGGTGATCAAGCAGATCGCCGAGCAGCAGCACTACGACCTGATCGTGCAGGAAGCGGTGTACGTGAGCCCGCGCATCGACATTACGGATCAGGTGCTAAAGGCGCTGGCGGCGGGCGCGACCGGCACGGGTTCGCTCACGAACCCGAACTGACGAGGACTGAGACGAGATGGCATCAGGCATGACGGTCACCCTCGGCGAGCTGGTGAAACGCTTCGGCGGCGAGGTGGTCGGCGACGGCGCGCACGCGGTCGGCAGTCTCGCGCCGCTCGACAAGGCGGGCCCCGCGCAGCTCGCGTTTCTCGCGAATCAGAAGTATCTGCCGCAAGTCGAGACGACGCGCGCCGGCGCCGTGCTGATTTCCCCGGCCGACCTCGACAAGGTGACGAATCGCGCGGGCAGTAATTTCATCGTCACGCCGAATCCTTACGCTTATTTCGCTCGCGTGGCTCAGGCGTTCATCGACTTGGCGACGCCCAAGGCCGAGCCTGGCGTGCATCCGAGCGCCTACATCGATCCGGACGCGAAGGTTGCGGCGAGCGCCGTGATCGGCCCTCACGTGACGGTTGAGGCGGGCGCGGTCGTCGGCGAGCGCGTGAAGCTGGATGCGGGCGTAGTCGTCGGGCGCGGCGTTACGCTAGGCGACGACGTTCATCTGTATCCGAACGTCACCGTTTATCACGGCTGCAAGCTCGGCGCGCGCGTGATCGTGCACGCGGGCGCGGTGATCGGTGCGGACGGTTTCGGCTTCGCTCCGGATTTCGTCGGCGAGGGCGATGCGCGCACCGGAAGCTGGGTGAAGATTCCGCAGGTTGGCGCGGTGGATATCGCCGACGACGTGGAAATCGGCGCCAACACGACGATCGATCGCGGCGCGATGGCGGACACCGTCATCGAGGAATGCGTGAAGATCGATAATCTCGTGCAGATCGGCCACAACTGCCGCATCGGCGCGTACACGGTCATCGCCGGCTGCGCGGGCATCGCGGGCAGCACGAGCATCGGCAAGCATTGCATGATCGGCGGCGCGGTGGGCATCGCGGGGCACGTGACGCTCGCGGACTACGTGATCGTCACCGCGCAATCCGGCGTGTCGAAGTCGCTCCTGAAGCCCGGCATGTACACGAGCGCGTTTCCGGCCGTGCCGCATGCAGACTGGAACAAGAGCGCGGCGATCATGCGCAATCTGGACAAGATGCGCGAGCGCATCAAGGCGCTCGAGACCGCGCTCGCCGATTCACGCAAGCGCGACGAGACGAGCGGCGGCGCATAAGCGCCGGGCTCGTTCGAACGAAGAACGAACCACAAGCAAGAGCGGGCCGGTTCAAGCCGCCGAAGCGAGCTGGCAATCCCGGGCGGGCGTCCGATACGGCCCGCCATCCAAATTTCCGCGCCCGACGCGCGCGTGAGCAGAACGACCATGAGCACAGAAAAAATCAATCTCGACATCCACAAGATTCTCACGCTGCTGCCGCATCGCTATCCGATCCTGCTCGTGGACCGCGTGCTCGAACTCGAGCCGCACAAGAGCATCAAAGCGATCAAGAACGTGACGATCAACGAGCCGTATTTCCAGGGCCACTTCCCGACGCGCCCGGTGATGCCCGGCGTGCTGATTCTCGAAGCGCTCGCGCAGACGGCCGCGCTTCTGACGTTCGCGGAAGAGCCGCACGATCCGTCCAACACGCTCTATTACTTCGTCGGCATCGACGGCGCGCGCTTCAAGCGCGTGGTGGAGCCGGGCGATCAGCTCGTTCTCAACGTCACGTTCGAGCGGTACATGCGGGGCATCTGGAAGTTCAAGGCGCGCGCCGAAGTGGACGGCGTGACCGCCGCCGAAGCCGAGCTCATGTGTACCGTCAAGAGCACGGACGCCTGAGCGCCTTCGCGTTCACACCGCGTTCAACGTAACAAGCAGCACGAACAGCATAGGCGAAAAGCGCATGAGCAAGATTCACCCAACCGCGATCATCGAGCCGGGCGCTCAGCTCGACGAGTCCGTCGAAGTCGGGCCGTACGCGATCGTCGGTTCGCACGTCGTGATCGGCGCGGGCACGACCATTGGCTCGCACAGCGTGATCGAGGGCCACACCACGATCGGCCGCGATAACCGCATCGGCCATTACGCGTCGATCGGCGGCCGTCCGCAGGACATGAAGTACAAGGGCGAGCCGACGCGCCTCGAAATCGGCGACCGCAACACCATCCGCGAATTCACGACGCTGCACACGGGCACGGCGCAGGATCAGGGCCTCACGTCGATCGGCAGCGACTGCTGGATCATGGCGTACGTGCACGTCGGTCACGACTGCCGGCTCGGCGACAACGTCATCATGTCGAGCAACGCGCAACTGGCGGGACATGTCATCGTCGGAGACCACGCGATCGTCGGCGGCATGTCGGGCGTGCATCAGTTCGTGCGCATCGGCGCGCATTCCATGCTGGGCGGCGCATCGGCGCTCGTGCAGGACGTGCCGCCGTTCGTCATCGCGGCAGGCAACAAGGCGGAGCCGCACGGCATCAACGTCGAGGGTCTCCGCCGCCGCGGCTTCACGCCCGACGCCATTTCGGCGCTGCGCTCCGCGTATCGCATCGTCTACAAGAGCGGCCTGTCGCTCGAAGAGGCGAAAGCGCAGCTGAAGGAGCTGAGCACGGCAGGCGGCGAGGGCGATGCGCCCGTCAAGGCATTCTCCGATTTCATCGCGGCGTCGCAGCGCGGCATCATCCGCTGACACGCTGTCCGATGACCCTGATCACCAACCCGCCACGCATCGCGATGGTCGCGGGCGAGCCGTCCGGCGACCTGCTCGCGGCATCGCTGCTCAAAGGCCTGCGGCGCACGCTGCCCGAAGGCACGCGCTATAGCGGCATCGGCGGTCCGCGCATGACGGCCGAGGGCTTCGAAGCGCATTGGCCGATGGACAAGCTGACCGTGCGCGGCTATGTCGAAGCGCTGAAGCACATTCCCGAGATTCTCGGCATCCGCAACGAGATCAAGCGTCAGTTGCTTGCCGAGCCGCCGTCGGTTTTCATCGGTGTGGACGCGCCCGATTTCAACTTCGGCCTCGAGCAGCCGCTGCGCGAAGCGGGCATTCCGACCGTGCATTTCGTCTGTCCGTCGATTTGGGCGTGGCGCGGCGGCCGCATCAAGAAGATCGTGAAAGCGGTCGATCACATGCTGTGCGTGTTTCCGTTCGAAACGGCGCTGATGGAAAAGGCGGGCGTCGCCGCGAGCTACGTCGGCCATCCGCTCGCCGATGACATTCCGCTCGAGCCGGACGTCGCGGGCGCGCGCCGCGAACTCGGCATCGCGGAAGGCGGTCCGGTGATCGCGGTCCTGCCGGGCAGCCGTCGCTCGGAGATTTCGCTGATCGGCCCGACCTTCTTCGACGCGATGGAACTGATGCAGCTTCGCGAGCCCAACGTGCGCTTCCTGATGCCCGCGGCGAATCCGGCGTTGCGCGAACTGCTGCGGCCGCTCGTGGACGCGCATCCGCATCTGTCGCTGACGATCACGGACGGCAACGCCCAGCGCGCGATGACCGCCGCCGATGCGATCCTCGTGAAAAGCGGCACGGTGACGCTCGAAGCGGCGCTGCTCAAGAAGCCGATGGTCATCTCGTACAAGGTGCCTTGGCTGACGGGTCAGATCATGAAGCGTCAGGGTTATCTGCCGTATGTCGGCTTGCCGAACATTCTGGCGGGCCGCTTCGTCGTGCCGGAAATCCTGCAGCACTTCGCGACGCCCGAAGCGCTCGCCGACGCCACGCTGAAACAGTTGAACGACGACGCCAACCGCCGTACCCTGACGGAAATATTCACCGACATGCACATCGCGCTGCGCCAGAATACGTCGCAGAAAGCGGCCGAGGCCGTCGCGCGGGTGCTCGACACGCGGAGGCCGCGGTAATGGCCGCTAGACGATCGGCGCAAGCCGGACTCGATTTCAGCTCACCGTTCGACGTCGTTTGTGGCGTCGACGAGGCCGGGCGCGGTCCGCTGGCCGGTCCGGTCGTGGCGGCGGCGGTCATCTTCGATCCGGCGAAGCCTCGCATCAACGGCATCGACGATTCGAAGGCGCTCTCTGCCAAAAGGCGCGAAGAGCTGTACGAGAAGATCGTCGATCGCGCGCTCGCGTACTGCATCGCGTCGGCGAGCGTCGAGGAAATCGACACCATCAACATCCTGCATGCGAGCATGCTGGCGATGAAGCGCGCGGTGGAAGGCCTCTCAGTCGCGCCGACGCTCGTGAAAGTCGATGGCAATCGCTGCCCGACCTTGTCCATCCGCAGCGAAGCCGTCATCCGCGGCGATGCGCTCGTCAAGCAGATCTCGGCGGCGTCGATTCTCGCAAAGGTCACGCGTGATCGCATGCTGGTCGATCTGCACGAGCTTTTCCCGATGTACGGCTTCGCCACGCATTCCGGCTACGGCACGCCGCAGCATCTGAAGGCGCTGCGCGAACATGGGCCGTGCGAGCATCATCGGCGGTCGTTCGCGCCGGTGCGCGAGGCGCACGCGCTCGTGTTCGGTTCGGTGTTGCCCGAGATCGCTCCCGAAGTGCTTCAGGTCGCATCGACGATCGAAGACGATCCCGACGCGCTCGCCTTCTGAGCGTCAACCGAATCAACGTGAAATCCATCACTTCGCGGGACAACCCGCTCTACAAGCGCATGAAGGCGCTCGCCGGGTCGACGGCGCAGCAGCGCAGAAGCGGCCACGCGCTGCTCGAAGGCCTGCATCTGGCGTCAGCGTATCTCGACGCGGCGGGCCAGCCGGAAACGTGCGTCGTCACCGAAGGCGCGCTCACGCACGAGGAAGCGCGCGAGATCGTCGCGCGCATCGAAGAGAAGCGCGTCGTCGTGTTGCCGGATGCGCTTTTCGGGCAGTTGTCGAGCGTCGTACACGGCGTGGGCATGCTGTTGCTCGTCGAAAAGATCGATGCAGAATTGCCCGCGCGCGTCGCACAAACCTGCGTGATTCTCGATGGCGTTCAGGACGCCGGCAATGTCGGCTCGATTCTGCGCAGCGCGGCGGCGGCGGGCATCACGCGCGTATTCTGCGCGCCGGGCACGGCATACGCGTGGTCATCGAAAGTGCTGCGCTCGGGCATGGGCGCGCATTTTCTGCTGGATATTTTCGAGGACGTCGAACCGGCCGATCTCATCGCGCGACTCGACGCACCCGTGACGATCACCGATTCGCACGGTGCCGTCGCGCTCTACGATTGCGACCTGTCGGGCGCGCTCGCCTGGGTGTTCGGCAACGAAGGCGCGGGCGTGTCGCAAATCTGGCGCGATGCGGTGACGCATCGCGTGACGATTCCGCAGCCGGGCGGCATGGAATCGCTGAACGTGGCGGCCGCGGCGGCGATCTGTCTCTTCGAGCAGTGCCGCCAGCAGCGCTGACAGCCGTCAATAGTAGGAAGGCCGCTCCGGCTTGACCTCCTGCAGGATCGTCGTGGCGATTTCCTCGATCGACTTGTGCGTCGACGAAAGCCACTTGATGCCTTCGCGCTTCATCATCATTTCCGCCTCGTTGATCTCGTAGCGGCAGTTTTCGAGTGCGGCGTACTTGCTGCCCGGACGGCGTTCGTTACGGATCTCGGCCAGCCGCTGCGGATCGATCGACAAACCGAACATCTTCGTCCGATGCTCGAGCAGCGGCGTCGGCAGCTTGCCGCGCTCGAAATCTTCGGGAATCAGCGGATAGTTCGCCGCCTTCACGCCGTACTGCATCGCGAGATAAAGGCTCGTTGGCGTTTTGCCGCTGCGCGATACGCCGACGAGAATGACGTCCGCGTCGGCGAGATTGCGGTTCGACTGGCCGTCGTCGTGGGCGAGCGAGAAATTGATCGCCTCGATGCGATTCTTGTATTCCTCCGTGTCGGCGTTCTGGTGCACGCGGCCCATCGCGTGCGTCGATTTCATTTCCAGTTCGTGCTCGAGCGGCTCGATGAAGGTCTGGAACATGTCGAGCACGAGCGCGTTGCAGCCCTTGACCACTTCATTCGATGCGCTGTCGACGAGCGTCGTGAACACGATCGGCCGGCGGCCATCGAGCGCGACGACTTCGTTGATCTTCTCGACGGTCGCGTAGGCCTTGTCGATCGAGTCGACAAACGGCACGCGCACGAGCCGGAATTTTTGATCGAACTGGGCGAGGATCGAATGCGCGAAGGTTTCGGCAGTGATCCCGGTCCCGTCGGAAACGATGAATACGGAAGGCGGCATCGGCGAAAGAGGGAACGAGTTGGGGCGACGATGCTCAAACGCTGAACCGTGGCTAGCGCGAAAGCACGGACGCCGTAAAAACCTGTGTTAAGGTAGCTGACCGCTGGCAGGCAGTGAACCGGGCGTGAGCGCCGGGGTGTGGGTGAGCCCACGATCAGGCGTTAAAGACCTCGATTTTGCCGTGGAACGACTGCCCGGCCGAAACAATTTTGAAATACGGCAAGGTAGAATAGCGGCAACCTGTTCGATAAGCAATTGCGGAGAAATTGAATCGGATTTTCGTCAAATCGCGGTCGTTTCGTGGCATTTCGTTACGTCAGTCCACGTTTTCGAGCAGATTTCAGACGTACCCCGCTTCTTTTTGACGTGCCCCGGTTCTCGCGGGCGCGTGTCCCCGAAGGTTTATCAAACAGGTTGTACGAGATGCGTGCGCGCTTCCAATGAGCGCGCTCGCATATGAGCCCACTCGTGCGATCGTGAATTCCATCCACCTTAGGGGCTTGTATGACTAACGCAGTCAATGTTGCGAAAGATGTCGCAAAGGATCAGGCGTATGTAGTTCCATTCGAGCAGTTGCGAATGACCGACGTGGAAATCGTCGGCGGCAAGAATGCGTCGCTCGGCGAAATGATCAGCCAGCTTTCCGAAGCCGGCGTTCGCGTGCCGACGGGTTTCGCCACGACTGCGCTCGCATTCCGCGACTTCCTCCATCACAACAATCTGACGGACCGCATCGCCAAACGTCTCGAGACGCTCGATGTCGACGACGTCAAGGCGCTCGCCGAAGCCGGCAAGGAAATCCGTCAGTGGATCGTCGACGCGCCGATGCAGCCGCGCCTCGAAGACGAAATCCGCCGCGGTTTCGAAGTCCTTCAAGCCAGCTCGCCCGAAGAGCTTTCGTTTGCCGTGCGCTCGTCGGCGACGGCCGAGGACTTGCCGGACGCATCCTTCGCGGGCCAGCAGGAAAGCTATCTGAACGTGGTCGGCATCGAGGACGTGCTCGATCGCATGAAGCACGTGTTTGCGTCGCTTTATAACGACCGCGCCATTTCCTATCGCGTCCACAAGGGCTTCACGCATGCGGAAGTCGCGTTGTCGGCGGGCGTGCAGCGCATGGTGCGCTCCGACGTCGGCGCGGCCGGCGTGATGTTCACCATCGACACCGAATCGGGCTTCAAGGAAACCGTCTTCATCACGTCGAGCTACGGCCTGGGCGAAACCGTCGTGCAAGGCGCGGTGAATCCGGACGAGTTCCACGTCTTCAAAACGACGCTCGAACAGGGCAAATACCCGATCATCCGCCGCTCGATCGGCTCGAAGCTCATCAAGATGGAATTCACGAAGCCGGGCGAGCCGGGCCGCGTGAAGACCGTCGACGTGCCGCACGAACAGCGCAACCGCTTCTCGATCACCGACGAAGACGTGATCGAGCTCGCGAAGTACGCGGTCATCATCGAGAAGCACTATCAGCGTCCGATGGACATCGAGTGGGGCAAGGACGGCCGCGACGGCAAGCTGTTCATCCTCCAGGCGCGCCCGGAGACGGTGAAGAGCCAGGCGTCGGGCAAGGCCGAAATGCGCTTCAAGCTGAAGGGGCAGTCGAACGTGCTGGCGACCGGCCGCGCGATCGGCCAGAAGATCGGCGCGGGCCCCGTGCGCGTGATTCACGATCCGTCGGAAATGGAACGCGTGCAGCCGGGCGACGTGCTCGTCGCCGACATGACGGACCCTAACTGGGAACCGGTGATGAAGCGTGCATCGGCCATCGTGACCAATCGCGGCGGCCGTACGTGCCACGCGGCGATCATCGCGCGTGAGCTGGGCGTGCCGGCGGTTGTCGGCTGCGGCGACGCAACGGACATCCTGAAGGACGGCGCACTCGTCACGGTGTCGTGCGCGGAAGGCGACGAAGGCAAGATCTACGACGGCCTGCTCGAAACCGAAGTGACCGAAGTGCAGCGCGGCGAACTGCCGAAGATTCCGGTCAAGATCATGATGAACGTCGGCAATCCGCAACTCGCGTTCGACTTCGCGCAGTTGCCCAACGCGGGCGTCGGCCTCGCGCGACTCGAGTTCATCATCAACAACAACATCGGCGTGCATCCGAAGGCGATTCTGGAGTACCCGAACGTCGATGCCGATCTGAAGAAGGCGGTTGAAAGCGTCGCGCGCGGCCATGCATCGCCGAAAGCGTTCTACGTCGACAAGCTGACCGAAGGCATCGCCACGATTGCAGCGGCGTTCTATCCGAAGCCCGTCATCGTGCGTCTGTCGGACTTCAAGTCGAACGAGTACAAGAAGCTGATCGGCGGTTCGCGCTACGAGCCGGATGAAGAAAATCCGATGCTCGGTTTCCGTGGCGCGTCGCGCTATATCGCGGAAGACTTCGCCGAGGCGTTCCACATGGAATGCATCGCGCTGAAGAAGGTCCGCGAGGAAATGGGCCTGGACAACGTGCAGATCATGGTGCCGTTCGTGCGTACGCTGAAGCAGGCGGATCGCGTGGTCGAGCTGCTGAAGAAGTTCGGTCTCGAACGCGGCAAGAACGACCTGAAGCTCGTGATGATGTGCGAAGTGCCGTCCAACGCGATTCTCGCCGAGCAGTTCCTGGAGCGCTTCGACGGCTTCTCGATCGGTTCGAACGACCTGACGCAGTTGACGCTGGGCCTCGATCGCGACTCGGGCATGGAGTTGCTCGCGGCGGACTTCGACGAGCGCGACGAAGCGGTGCAGTTCATGCTGAAGCGCGCGATCGAGACGTGCCTGAAGCTGAACAAGTACGTCGGCATTTGCGGTCAGGGCCCGTCGGACCACCCTGATCTCGCCGAGTGGCTCGCGAAGCAGGGCATCGAGTCGATGTCGCTTAATCCGGACACGATCATCGATACGTGGCAGCAGCTCGCGAAGACCTTGTCAAAATAAGTCGATGTCACACCTTTCCACTTGCTTTCGGATTGGTGCAGCGTGATATAAAAACACCCCGGACTTTTCCGGGGTGTTTTCGTTTGGAGACCGATGATGGAAACGGGCGGGTTGATCTGGTGGGTCGCTGCGGGCGCGCTGATCGTCGCGGAATTGTTTACCGGAACGTTCTATCTGCTCATGATCGCGCTCGGGATGATCGCGGGCGGCGTCGCTCATGTGCTCGGCGCGTTGCCGCACGTACAGATGGGCGCGGCCGCGGTCATCGCGCTGATCGCGGTGGCGGTGCTGCGGCGCTCGCGCTTCGTCAGCTGGAAGCGGCGTGACGACGCCTCGCGCGATGCGGCCGTGAATCTCGATATCGGCGCGACCCTGGAAGTCGATCAATGGCATCACGGCCACGCGCGCGCAATGTATCGCGGCGCGCAGTGGGATGTCGAGCTCGCACCGGGCGAAACGGAGGGCGCACGGCTTTATCGCATCACGGCGCTCGACGGCAATCGCCTGATCGTCGCGGCCAAACGGTAGTCCTATAAGGAGAAAAATAATGTCAATGTACTTTGCGCTCATCGTGCTCGTCATCGCGATCGTCATCGTGTCGA
This sequence comes from Caballeronia sp. ATUFL_F2_KS9A, assembly GCF_023630765.1. NCBI lineage: Bacteria > Pseudomonadati > Pseudomonadota > Betaproteobacteria > Burkholderiales > Burkholderiaceae > Caballeronia > Caballeronia sp. ATUFL_F2_KS9A. The sequence goes on from NZ_JALQEK010000003.1 coordinate 18,436, forward strand.
AAACGGTCAAGATCGTCCCTCAGCAACACGCATGGATCATGGAACGCCTCGGCCGCTATCATGCAACGCTCACGCCGGGCCTCAACATCGTGCTGCCGTTCATCGATCGCATCGCCTACAAGCACATGCTGAAGGAGATTCCGCTCGAAGTGCCGAGCCAAGTCTGTATCACGCGCGACAACACGCAGCTTCAAGTCGATGGCGTGCTGTACTTCCAGGTCACGGATGCGATGAAGGCTTCGTACGGATCGAGCAACTTCGTGTTCGCGATCACGCAACTGTCGCAGACGACGTTGCGTTCGGTCATCGGCAAGCTGGAGCTCGACAAGACGTTCGAGGAGCGCGACTTCATCAACCAGAGCATCGTGAATGCGCTCGACGAAGCCGCGTCGAACTGGGGCGTGAAAGTGCTGCGCTATGAAATCAAGGATCTCACGCCGCCGAAGGAAATCCTTCACGCGATGCAGGCGCAGATCACCGCCGAGCGCGAGAAGCGCGCGCTGATCGCCGCGTCCGAAGGGCGCAAGCAGGAGCAGATCAATCTGGCATCGGGCGCGCGCGAGGCCGCGATCCAGAAGTCGGAAGGCGAACGGCAGGCGGCGATCAATCAGGCGCAGGGCGAAGCCGCCGCGATTCTCGCGGTGGCGGAAGCGAACGCGCAAGCCATCGAGAAGATCGGCACTGCAATTCAGACAGCGGGCGGCATGGAAGCGGTGAATCTGAAGGTTGCGGAGCAGTATGTCGGCGCGTTCGGCAATCTCGCGAAGCAGGGCAACACGCTGATCGTGCCGGGCAACATGTCCGACATGAGCACGATGATCGCGTCCGCGTTGTCGATCGTGAAAGGCGAGGGCAGCGGCATAATCAGGAAGAGCTGAAGCAATCGGGGGCGCTAAAAAGCGCCCCCCGATTCGTTTCACGGTTTAACGCGAGGCGGTTCGCATCAGACGCCCGCGTTCGCGTTCCCAGTCGCGCTTCTTTTCGGTCTCGCGTTTGTCGTGCAACTTCTTGCCCTTCGCGAGGCCGATTTCACATTTCACGCGGCCATCCTTGTAGTGGAAGTTGAGCGGCACGAGCGTGTGCCCGCGCTGCTCGACCTTGCCGATGAGCTTGTCGATCTGTTCGCGGTGGAGGAGCAGCTTGCGCGTGCGCACCGGATCGAGGTTAGCGAATTTCGATGCTTCGGGCAGCGGGCTGATATGCGTGCCGATCAGAAAGAGCTCGCCGTTCTTGATCACGACGTAGCCTTCCTTGATCTGCGCGCGCCCGGCGCGAAGCGCCTTGACTTCCCAGCCCTCGAGCACGAGACCGGCCTCGTAGCGCTCTTCGACGAAGTAATCGAAGAAGGCTTTTCTGTTGTCGATGATGCTCATGAATGGAAAGTGCCCAACTCGTTTAAAATCCTGATTTTAGCAGCGCGCCGGCATGCGTTCGATCCGATGCCTCGTTCTCTTGCGCGTTGCCGCCCAATTCAGCCACCGCTGCGCCCTATATGGCAGACGTCCAGAAAACCGTATTGATCCGCCATTCAGCGGAAGAAATGTTCGACCTCGTCACCGATGTCGCCGACTACCCCAATTTCCTGCCTTGGTGCGGCGGCGTCGAAATCGGCCGCCACGACGAGAACGGCATGGAAGCGAAGATCGACATCAGCTTCAAGGGCATCAAGCAGCATTTCGCGACGCGCAATGTGCAAAAGCGTCCGACCAATATCGATATGGAGTTCCTGAGCGGCCCTTTCAAGAAATTCACCGGATATTGGCACTTTACGCCGCTGCGCGCGGACGCCTGCAAGATCGAATTCGCGCTGCATTACGAATTCTCGAACGTGATTCTGGAGAAGATCATCGGGCCGGTGTTCAGCCATATCGCCAACACGTTCGTCGATTCCTTCGTGAAGCGCGCGGACCAGCGCTACGGCAAGCCATGATGCATATCGATGTCTGCTACGGCCTGCCCGATGGCGCGTTCCTGAAGCGCGTCGACCTGCCCGAGGGCGCGACGGTGCGCGATGCGATCGACGCAAGCGGCGTGCTGCTCGCGCATCGCGACATCGATCTGACGACGCAGAAGGTCGGCGTGTTCGGCAAGCCGAAGCCGCTCGACGCGGCGCTCGCCGATTTCGACCGCGTCGAGATTTATCGGCCGCTGAAGGTGGATCCGAAGGCCGCGCGCCAGCGCCGCGTGGACAAGGCGCGCAAGGCGGGTTCGATCGAAGGGCGCAAGTGGCAGTCGAAGGATTCGCGCTGAGCGAATTCAATGCGCGGGCGCTTCTTTCGCCGCGGCGGGCGCCGGCTCCAGCGTGTGCTGCCTGACCGACCAGATTACGCCGGCGAGCAGCAGCACGATCGCGAGCACTTCGGGCGAGCGCGGCCAGCGGCCGTCGTAGACGAAGGCGTAGAGCAGGGCGAAGAGCGTCTCGAACACGATCATCTGCCCTGACAGCGTGAGCGGCAGGCGCTTCGCTGCCGCGTTCCACAGCATGTTGCCGAGCCACGAGCCGCCGGTGGCCAGCGCAAAAGAAACGATCCAGAACAGATGCCAGCGCGAGGCGGGCACGCTCGCCTGCACCGTGCCCGCGGGCAGCATCCAGACGATCGCGCCGAGCGCGACGCCGAGCAGACCCGTCACGATGCCCCACAGGATGGACCACTCGTTGCCGTCGAAATGGCGATTCGATTGCAGATACCGCGCGTTGACGACCGCGTACCACGTCCAAGAAGCGAGCGCCCCGAGCGCGCATCCGAGTCCGGCGAGGCGCGTGAGCACGCTCGTCGCGTGATCGGCGTCGCTGAATACATCGAGATTGATGCACGCGATGCCGGCCAGCACGAGCAGGAGCGGCCCGATGAGCCTTTTCAGGTCGACCGCGCCGTGATCCCGCCGTCCGGCGAGCGTGACGGTCACGGGGAGAATGCCGACGATCAGCGACGAAGGCGCGACGCCCACGAGCTGCACCGCGCTCGCGAGCAGCATGTAGTACAGCAGGTTGCCGACCAGCGCGAGCTTCGCGAGCGCGATGAAATCGGCGCGCGTGAGCTTGGCCGCGAGGCGCCGGGCGAACGGCAGCGCCACGGCGAGCGAAACCGCGCCGTACATCAGATAGCGCCCGACGGAGAGCGTCAGCGGCGAAAAATCCGGCAAGAGCCGTGGCGCGAGAAAGATGAAACCCCAGATCGCTCCCGCCGCCATTCCGTACATCACACCGCGCTGCATCGTCCGACTCCTGCCGAAATTTCAACTGACGGCGCGAAGCGTAGCATGTGGCCCCGGGCGGCCGTCTTGTCTAAAACTGCAACAACGCGGACGCCCGGCAGACGGGCGAAAGCGGTCCGGAATTTGCGTCCGAATGGGCTAAGCTGCTGTTCGGGCAGTGAAAATGCAGGGAACTATCGGTATAATCTGCTTTTGCGCCCATAGGATTTGCCATGCGTCTGATCCAGAAAGCACTCACGTTCGATGACGTGCTCCTCGTGCCCGCCTTCTCCAGCGTTCTCCCGCGCGACACCAGCCTGAAATCCCAGCTGACTCGCAATATTTCCCTGAACATGCCTCTCGTGTCCGCCGCCATGGACACGGTCACCGAAGGCCGGCTCGCCATCGCGATGGCGCAGATGGGCGGCATCGGCATCGTCCACAAGAATCTCACCGCCAAGGAACAGGCCCGCGAAGTCGCGAAAGTGAAGCGCTTCGAATCGGGCGTCGTGCGCGATCCGATCACGATTCCGCCGCAAATGCGCGTGCGCGACGTCATCGCGCTGACGCAGCAGCACGGCATTTCGGGTTTCCCGGTGGTCGAAGGCGCGCAACTGATCGGCATCGTCACCAATCGCGACCTGCGCTTCGAAGAACGGCTCGATGAGCCGGTGCGCAACATCATGACGCCGCGCGAACGCCTCGTGACGGTCAAGGAAGGCACGTCGCTCGCCGAGGCGAAGGCGCTGATGCACAGCCATCGCCTGGAGCGCGTGCTCGTGGTGAACGACGCGTTCGAGCTGCGCGGCCTGATGACGGTGAAGGACATCACCAAGCAGACCGAAAACCCGGACGCCTGCAAGGACGAAGACGGCAAGCTGCGTGTGGGCGCGGCCGTGGGCGTCGGTCCGGACAATGAAGAGCGCGTCGAGCTGCTCGCGCAGGCGGGCGTCGACGTGATCGTCGTCGATACCGCGCACGGCCATAGCCAGGGCGTGCTGGAGCGCGTGCGCTGGGTCAAGCAGAATTATCCGCACGTGCAGGTCATCGGCGGCAATATCGCGACGGCGGCGGCAGCCAAGTCGCTCGTCGAGTACGGCGCGGACGCGGTGAAGGTCGGTATCGGCCCGGGCTCGATCTGCACGACGCGGATCGTGGCGGGCGTCGGCGTGCCGCAGATCACGGCGATCGCGAATGTTTCCGAAGCACTGCGCGGCACCGGCGTGCCGGTCATCGCGGACGGCGGCGTGCGCTTCTCGGGCGACGTGTCGAAGGCGCTCGCGGCGGGCGCGAACGTCGTCATGATGGGCAGCATGCTCGCGGGCACCGAAGAATCGCCGGGCGACGTGTTCCTGTATCAGGGCCGCCAGTACAAGTCGTACCGCGGCATGGGTTCGGTCGGCGCGATGAAGGACGGCGCGGCGGACCGCTACTTCCAGGACAACTCGGCGAACATCGACAAGCTCGTGCCGGAAGGTATCGAAGGCCGTGTGGCCTACAAGGGCTCGGTCAACGCGATCCTGTTCCAGATCGTCGGCGGCGTGCGCGCGAGCATGGGCTACTGCGGTTGCCGCACGATTTCCGAACTGCACGAGAAGGCGGAATTCGTTCAGATCACGGCGGCCGGCATGCGCGAATCGCATGTGCATGACGTGCAGATCACGAAGGAAGCGCCCAACTATCACGTCGACTAATCGAGCGGACTGATCATGAAACCGTTGCTGCGGGTCGTGCTCGTCATCAATGCCCTGATTTTTCTGGCGTTCGGCCTGTTGTTTCTGCTGACGCCGTGGGCGGGCCTGTACGGCGCGCTGCAACTGGATTCGATCCGCGTTCAGCCGGCGTTCGCCGGGCAGTTGCTCGGTATCGCGCTCATCGGGCTGTCGTGGCTTGCGTTTCACGCAGCCGTCGATGGCGCGTTGACGGCTCGCGCCGCGCGCGTGTCGGGACACGTGCAGTGGCTGTCGGGGGTGGTGGTGCTGGTCTGGCTGCTCGGACTGCATACGCCTGAGATCGATGGCTTCGGGCAGATCAGCGCGGCCGTCGTGGGCGCCGTGCTGCTGGTGCTCGGTCTGGGCAGCGTGAGACTGTCGTCGGCGGTGCGTCGGCGCGAGCGCGCGGCGGCGGCCGGCGCGGTATCGGCGCAGCGCGCGGAAAAGAAGGCGGCGCAAAAGCGTGACGAGTTTTCCGCGAGCAACGCGGCATCGTCGGCGCGCGCCGAATCGGTCGATCTCGCGGCGCGTCCCGCAGCGCGCGCACCGGGCGCGACGGCCATCGATCCGGTATCGGGCCGCACGCTCGATCCCGTCTCGCCGGCCGGCGCGGTTCGCGCGCACCCGGACGGCGCGGTCGATCCCGTCACCGGCGGCACGCTCGATCCGCTGACGGGCCGCGCGGTCGATCCGGTCACCGGCAAGCGCATCGAGCCCGTCATCAGCGGCGAGATCGATCCGGCGACGGGTCGAAGAGCCGATCCGCTCGCGCCCGACGCGGGCCGCGCGCCTCGCTGAAGGCGTGAAGCGCATGCTACGAGCCACGCACGCGCAGCAACGGAAACACGCAGGACAAGCACGGTCGGCCTTTGCGCCGGCCGTCGATTTATTTGCAGACCGGGGCGCGAGGCCGCGCTCCGGCAGCACCGACATCATTCGTTCACTTAGCCTTTGGCCGCAGCCATGCACGACAAAATCCTGATTCTCGATTTCGGCTCCCAAGTCACCCAGCTGATCGCGCGGCGCATCCGCGAGTCGCACGTCTACTCGGAAATCCATCCGTACGACGTCGACGAGACGTTCATCCGCGAATTCGCGCCGAAGGGCATCATCCTGTCCGGCGGCCCGAACTCCGTCACCGAGGCGAAGTCGCCGCGCGCCCCGCAGATCGTCTTCGATCTCGGCGTGCCGGTGCTCGGCATCTGCTACGGCATGCAGACGATGGCCGATCAGCTCGGCGGCAAGGTCGAACTCGGCAACGTGCGCGAATTCGGCTATGCGGAAGTGCAGGCGCTGAATCACACGGGCTTTCTGGAAGGCATTCAGGATTTCGCCAGCGACAAGGGCGAGTCGATGCTCAAGGTTTGGATGAGCCACGGCGACAAGGTCGTCGATCTGCCGGCGGGTTTCAAGCTGATGGCCTCGACGCCGTCGTGCCCGATCGCCGCGATGGCCGACGACGACCGGCGCTTCTACGGCCTGCAATGGCATCCGGAAGTCACGCATACGGTGCAGGGCCGCGCGATGCTCGACCGCTTCGTGCTGGAGCTGTGCGGCGCGAAGGCCGATTGGGAGATGGGCCATTACATCGACGAGGCGGTCGAGAACATCCGCGCGCAGGTCGGCAATGAGCACGTGATTCTCGGCTTGTCGGGCGGCGTGGATTCGTCGGTGGCGGCGGCGCTTTTGCATCGCGCGATCGGCGACCAGCTGACGTGCGTGTTCGTCGATCACGGCTTGCTGCGTCAGAACGAGGCGGAGCAGGTCATGTCGACGTTCGCGGATCACCTGGGCGTGAAGGTGATTCACGTCGATGCCAGCGAGGAATTCCTGCAGAAGCTTGCGGGCGTGACCGATCCGGAGGCGAAGCGCAAGATCATCGGCGCGGAGTTCGTCGAAGTGTTTCACAACGAATCGGACAAGCTCACCGATGCCAAGTGGCTCGCGCAGGGCACGATTTATCCGGACGTGATCGAATCGGCGGGCAAGGGCAAGAAGGGCGCGCATACGATCAAGAGCCATCACAACGTCGGCGGTTTGCCGGAGACGCTGAATTTGAAGCTGCTCGAACCGCTGCGCGAGCTTTTCAAGGACGAAGTGCGCGAACTCGGCGTGAAGCTCGGTCTGCCGCCCGCGATGGTGTATCGCCATCCGTTCCCCGGTCCGGGTCTCGGCGTGCGGATTCTCGGCGAAGTGAAGCGCGAATTCGCGGACCTGCTGCGCCGCGCGGATGCGATTTTTATCGAGACGCTGCGCAACACCATCGACAAGGAAACGGGCAAGTCGTGGTACGACCTGACGAGCCAGGCGTTCGCGGTGTTCCTGCCGGTCAAGAGCGTCGGCGTGATGGGCGACGGGCGCACCTATGAATACGTCGTCGCGCTGCGCGCCGTGCAGACGCTCGACTTCATGACCGCGCATTGGGCGCATCTGCCGCATGATCTGCTCGGGCATGTTTCCAATCGCATCATCAACGAAGTGCGCGGGATCAATCGGGTGGTGTATGACATCTCTGGCAAGCCGCCTGCGACAATCGAGTGGGAGTGAGCCGCGTCTGATTGCGAGGGGGCATGACTGATTCCGCGTCCGATCGCCCCACCGACTCGCTCTTCTTCGCGATCTATCCGGACGCAGTCGCCGCCGCGCGCATCGCCGAACTGGCGGCGCGGCTGCGTATCGAGCACACGCTGAAGGCGAGGGCGATTCCCGCCGATCGCCTTCACGTCACCCTGCATTATCTTGGCGCCTTCGCAGGCGTTCCCGCCGATGTGGCCGCGCACGCTTGCGCCGCAGCATCCCGAATCGCGTTGCCGCCCGTCGATGTGACGCTCGACCGTATCGAAAGCTTTTCCGGCCGTCGCGCGAGACGCCCGCTCGTCGTTTCCGGCGATGTCACCGAGCCACTCGACGCGCTCGAGCGAACGCTCGGCGCGGCGCTGGAGGCGGCAGGCATCGCACTGAAGCGGCATCCCCGTTTCACGCCTCATGTGACCTTGCTCTACGACGAACACCGCGTCGCGCGTGAGCGCATCGAACCCATCGCATGGACCGTGCGTGAGTTCGCGCTCGTGCGCAGCCGGCTCGGCAAATCGCAACACGAAGTCCTCGCGCGCTGGCCGCTCGTGCCGTGAATCGGCGGAACCACGCGCAATAAAAGGTTTCGCGGATTTTTCTAACGCGTTAAGGTGCGTGTATCGGAATGAATCGAGACGAAGCGCTTACATGACCCGATCCCGCCTGCTGCACATCACGCCCGACACCCACCACGTCCAGATCGATCTCGTCTACGCGACCGATCGCAATTTCACCGGCAAGCCCATCTACAAGGCGCAGCACTGCCTGTTGCTCGAGCCCGCCGAAGCGGCATTGCGTAAAGCCGTCGATATCGCGACGAGCATCGGCATGACGCTCAGGATCTTCGACGCCTATCGTCCGCCGCAAGCGCAGAAAGTGCTGTGGGATTTCCTGCCCGATCCGACCTTCATCGCCGAACTCGGACGCGGCTCGAACCATAGCCGCGGCACGGCGGTGGACCTGACGCTCGTCGATCGCGACGGCAACGAGCTCGACATGGGCACCGGTTTCGATGCGATGGTCGCCGAATCCGAGCACTTTCACTTCGGCTTGCCGGAGCATGTGCAGCGCAACCGCACGCTGCTGCTGGGCGTCATGCACGGCGCGGGCTTCACGCACATCAAAAGCGAGTGGTGGCATTACGAATTGCCCGGCTCGCGCGAACTTGCTCTGATCGACAACGAAGAATGCGGCCCGCTGCGGCTCATGTAATCGGGGATTCGACATGAAACTGACTGCACTGATCACGGCGCTGATGCTCACGTTGATGAGCGCGCCGCCGGCAAGCGCCGCGACGCCGAAAGACATGTTCGTCATGGCCACGTTGCTCGATGAATTCACGTCGCTCGATCCCGGCGAAATCTACGAACTGGTGCCGGAGGAATACGTCGCGAACACGTATGACCGTCTGGTGCGCGTCGATCTGAAGGATCCGTCGAAATTCAATGGCGATGTCGCCGAATCGTGGACGGTGAGTCAGGACGGCCTCACGTTCACGTTCAAGATCCGGCCGGGACTCAAGTTCCATTCCGGCAATACGCTCACCGCCGATGACGTCGCTTGGTCGATTCAGCGCACCGCGCTGCTCGACAAGGGCGCGGCGGCGGTGCTTGCGGGCATCGGGCTGACGAAGGCGAACGCGTTGCAGAACGTGAAGAAGATCGACGATACGACCGTCTCGATCACGACGGATCAGCGCTATGCGCCGACCTTCGTGCTCAACGTGCTCGGTTCGTGGCCGGCGTCGGTGGTGGATCGCAAGCTCGTCGAATCGCACGCGAAGGGCAACGACTACGGCAACGAGTGGCTGAAGACCAACGAAGCCGGTTCGGGCGCGTACAAGCTCGTGAAATGGACCGCGAACGACAGCATCGTGCTGCAACGCTTCGACGGCTATCGCATTCCGCTCGCGATGAAGCGCATCGTGCTGCGTCACGTCACGGAAGCGGCGAGCCAGCGTCTGATGATCCAGAACGGCGACATCGACGTCGCGCGCGACCTCTCGCCCGACGATCTCGACACGCTCTCGAAGAACGGCGTCATCAAGGCGACGGCCGTGCCGCAAGCGACACTCATGTATCTCGGCCTCAACAACAAGAATCCGAATCTCGCGAAGCCGGAAGTCTGGGAAGCGATGAAGTGGCTCATCGACTATCAGGGCATTCAGAAGAACGTGATCCGCACGACCTACAAGGTTCACGAAGCGTTTCTCCCGGAAGGCTTTCTCGGCGCGCTGAACGAAAACCCGTATCACCAGGATGTCGCGAAGGCGAAGGCGCTGCTCGCGAAAGCGGGCTTGTCCAACGGCTTCACGGTGAAGATGGACGTGCGCAACGATTATCCGTACAGCGAGATCGCGCAAGCCGTGCAGGCGAATCTCGCGCTCGCCAACATCAAGGTGCAACTCGTGCCGAGCGACAACAAGCAGACGCTCGGACGATATCGCGCGCGGGCCCACGATATCTACATCGGCGAGTGGTCGGCGGATTACATCGATCCGCACAGTAACGCGCAGGGCTTCGTGTGGAATCCGGACAACTCGGATGCATCGAGCTACAAGATGCTCGCGTGGCGCAACGCGTGGGACATTCCACAACTGACGAAGGAAACCAACGCGGCGCTCGCCGAAAGCGATACGAAAAAGCGCGCGCAGCTGTACGAGAAGATGCAGCGTGAAGTGCTCGCGAAATCGCCGTTCGTCATCATGTTCCAAAAGGTGTCGCAGGTGGCGGCGCGGCCCGGCGTGACCGGTCTCGAAGTCGGGCCGATCAACGATCTCGTGTCGTATCGCAACATCAAGAAGCAGTGAACACGGTCACGCTCATCGGCTCGCGGCGCGGCGGCGCGCGCATCGCGTTGGCGCTCGCGCGCTGGATCGCGATGCTCGCCATCACGTTCACGGGCTTGCTCGCGATCACGTTTTTCATCGGCCGCAAGATTCCGATCGATCCGGTGCTCGCGATTCTCGGCGATCGCGCGTCCGCGACGGCTTATGCCGCCGCGCGTCTGCGGCTCGGTCTCGACAAGCCGCTCATCGAGCAATTCCTGATCTACGCGCGCGACGTGCTGCACGGCAATCTCGGCATTTCGCTGTTGACGGCAAATCCGGTCATCGACGACATCAAGCGCGTCTTTCCCGCGACGCTCGAACTCGCGACGCTCTCGACCTCCATCGGCATCGCGATCGGCGTGCCGCTCGGCGTCGCGGCGGCGGTGAAGCACAATCACATCGTCGATCACATCGCGCGCGTGATCGGGCTCGCCGGAAGCTCGGTGCCGGTGTTCTGGCTCGCGCTGATGGGCCTGCTGCTCTTTTACGCGCGGCTGCATTGGGTGTCGGGGCCGGGACGCATCGATCCGCTTTACGACGGCATGGTCGATACCCGCACGGGCAGTTTGCTCATCGATTCGCTCATCGCCGGCGAATGGGATGTCTTCGAGAACGCGTTCTCGCATATCGCGCTGCCGGCGAGCGTGCTCGCGTTCTATTCGATCGCGTATCTGTCGCGGATGACGCGCTCGTTCATGCTCGAACAACTGAGCCAGGAATACGTGACGACCGCGCGCGCGAAAGGGCTGCCCGAGCGCCGCGTGATCTGGCGGCACGCGTTCGGCAATATCGCGGTGCCGCTGCTGACGGTGATCGCGCTCGCATACAGCTATCTGCTCGAAGGCTCGGTGCTGACGGAGATCGTGTTCGCGTGGCCGGGCATCGGCTCGTATCTGACGGGCGCGCTGTTGAACGCCGACATGAACGCCGTGCTCGGCAGCACGCTCGTGATCGGCGCGACGTTCATCGCGCTCAATCTGTTGACCGACGCGCTGTATCGCGTGTTCGATCCGCGTGCGCGCTGACATGGAGGATCTTGCGCAGATGAAACAGCCGCGAACGGGCTTGCGCGCGTGGCTCCTGACCGATACGCCCGCGTCGCCGCGTCAAGCCGCGCTCGGGCGCGCGTATCGGCGCTGGCGGCGGTTCTCGTCGAATCCGTTGAGCATGCTCGGACTCGCGATCCTGCTGCTGCTGATCGTAGTCGCGGCGTTCGGGCCGATGCTCGTCACGCAGGATCCGTTGCAGCAGGTGCTCGCCGAACGTCTGACGCCGCCCGGCGCGGCCCACTGGTTCGGCACCGATCAACTCGGCCGCGACATCCTTTCGCGGCTCGTGCACGGCTCGCGCCTGACGCTCGCGATCGCGATGCTCGTCGTCGTGCTCGTGGTGCCGGTCGGGCTTTTGATGGGCACGGTGGCGGGTTATTGCGGCGGCATCGTCGATACGGTGCTGATGCGCTTGACCGACGTCGCGCTCGCATTTCCGAAGATCGTGCTCGCGCTCGCGTTCGCCGCCGCGCTCGGGCCGGGCGTGCTCAATGCGGTGATCGCGCTGTCGATCACCGCGTGGCCGCCGTATGCGCGTCTCGCGCGCGCGGAGTCGCTGCGGCTCGCGCAGGCCGATTACATCCATGTGGCGCGTCTGCAAGGCGCTTCGCATCTGCGCATTCTGCTGCGGTATATCGTGCCGCTGTGCTCGTCGTCGGTGATCGTGCGCGCGACGCTCGACATGGCCGGCATCATTCTCGCCGTCGCCGGTCTCGGCTTTCTCGGACTGGGCGCGCAGCCGCCGAGCCCGGAATGGGGTTACATGGTCGCGGCGGGCCGCAACGTGCTGCTCGACGCGTGGTGGGTCGCGACGATTCCCGGCCTCGCGATCCTCGCGGTGAGCCTCGCCTTCAACCTGCTCGGCGACGGTCTGCGCGACGTCTTCGATCCGCGTCACGGAGGCTGACATGCCCGATGCGCTGGCTGAAATCGACGGACTGGACGTGGCCTTCGCGAGCCATGACGGCGTGCTCATGCCCGCCGTGCGCGGCGTATCGCTGACGGTGCGGCGCGGCGAGCGGCTCGGCATCGTCGGCGAATCGGGATCGGGAAAATCGCTGACGGGGCGCGCGCTGCTCGGACTGCTGCCGCCCGAGGCGAAATGGTCGGCTAAGGCGCTGCGTTTCGAAGGGCAGGACCTGCTCGCGATGCGCCCGAAAGCGCGCCGCCGCCTGTGCGGCACGCGCATGAGCATGATCCTGCAGGATCCGAAGTTCTCGCTGAACCCGGTGATGACCGTCGCGCAGCAGATGCGCGAAACCTTTGTGCGGCAGGGCGTGAAAGAAGGCCGGCGCGCGTTGCGCGAGCGCATCGTCGCAGCGCTGGAAGCGGTGCATATCCGCGATCCGCAGCGTGTCGCGGATGCGTATCCGCACGAACTGTCCGGCGGCATGGGCCAGCGCGTGATGATCGCGATGATGGTCTCGGCCGGCCCGCGCCTTCTGATCGCCGACGAACCCACGAGCGCGCTCGATGTCCTCGTATCGATGCAGGTGCTTGCCGTGCTCGACGAGATGATCGCGCGCCACGATACCGGCCTCGTGTTCATCAGTCACGATTTGCCGCTCGTGATGTCGTTCTGCGACCGCGTCGCGGTGATGTACGGCGGTCGCGTCGTCGAGACGTGCGCGGCGCGCGATCTCGTTCACGCGACGCATCCGTACACGCGCGGGCTGCTCGAAGCGAATCCGCCGCTCGTGAATCCGCCCGACGAGTTGCCGACGCTGCGCCGCGACCCCGCGTGGCTCGATGAAGGCATCGCGCGATGATCGAAATCGAGCGCGCGCTCATCCGCTTCAAGACGAAGAGCGGTCACGTCGACGCCGTGCGCGACGTTTCGCTGTGCGTGGAAGAGGGCGAGGTTTTCGGACTCGTCGGCGAATCGGGCAGCGGCAAGTCGACGTTGTTGCGCGCGCTCGCCGGGCTGACGCCGCTGTCGGGCGGCAGGATAAGCATCGGATCGCGCCCTGGAAGCCGCGACGTGCAGATGGTGTTCCAGGACCCCTACGGCGCGCTGCATCCGCGCTTCACCGTCGACAAGACCTTGCGCGAGCCGCTCGCGATCAACGGCATCGGCGACGAAGACACGCGCATTCTCGCCGCGCTCGCCGAAGTCGGGCTCGGTCCGGCGTATCGATTCCGCTATCCGCATCAGTTGTCGGGCGGGCAGCGCCAGCGCGTGTCGATCGCGCGCGCGTTGATCGTCGAGCCGCGCGTGCTGCTGCTCGACGAGCCGACCTCCGCGCTCGATGTCTCCGTCCAGGCGGAAATCCTGAACCTGCTGCGCCGCCTGCATCGCGAACGCAAGCTGACGATGATCCTCGTGAGCCACAATCTCGCCGTGATCGGCTTTCTTTGCCAGCGCGTCGCGGTCATGCGCAACGGCGAAATCGTCGAGCAACTGGGCGTCGATGCCGTGCGTTCGCGCGACGTTACGCACGAGTACACGCGCCGGCTTCTGCTCGCGACAGAAGGCTACACGCGACAGAACGCGTAGTCGTCGTACAAGCACAATCGTCATGACGCGGTCAATGGATGTTGCGCGAACGACGCATAAGCACGGCGATAAGCCCGGTATACGACGACGCGCGGCGGGCCGGCTTGTCTTCGACGAAACCGGTGCCGCCGCCGCTGATAGAATGTGCGCTGGATTGTCGAGACGTGCCGAACAACGCGCGAGCGTGGTTTTCCGGCTGCCTTCCGACTTCGAGCTAACCAACGGAAATCGTGACAGACCGCGCCCGTTCGCGGGTGAAAACCGGTCGTAATCCCCGATGAAATTGCTAGATGCTTTGGTCGAACAGCGGATCAACGAAGCCGCTGCGCGTGGCGAGTTCAACAACCTGCCGGGCGCGGGCGCACCGCTTCACTTCGACGACGACACCCTCGTGCCCGAGGAAGTGCGCGTCGCCAATCGAATCCTCAAGAATGCGGGCTTCGTCCCGCCGGCAGTCGAACAGCTTCGCGCGCTGCGCGGGCTTCAGGAAGAGTTCGACAAGGTGACGGACCCCGCGGCCCGTTGCCAGCTGCAAGCCAAGATGCTCGCGCTCGACATGGCGCTCGAGTCGCTGCGCGGCGGCGGCTGCGTGCCGCATGAATATCGCCGGCGCATCGCGGAGCGTTTGTCCGAGCGCGCGCAGTCGCGCGTGGCGGTGGACGTCAAGTGACCGGCCTGCCGGATGCGGCCGATCCCGCGCCCAGCGCTCAAATCGCCGATCCTGCCAGCGAACGCGATCGCCGCTTCATGGCGCTCGCGCAACGCGCCGCCGACGAAGCCCGTCGCGCCGGCGAAGTGCCCGTCGGCGCGGTCATCGTGCTCGGCGACGAAGTCATCGCCACCGGCTTCAATCATCCGATTCGCGGACACGATCCGTCCGCGCATGCCGAGATGGCCGCGCTGCGCGCCGCCGCCCAATCGCTCCAGAACTACCGCTTGCCGGGCTGCGAGCTCTACGTGACGCTCGAACCTTGCCTGATGTGCGCGGGCGCGATCATGCACGCGCGCATCTCGCGCGTCGTCTACGGCGCCACGGACCCGAAAACGGGCGCGTGCGGCAGTGTCGTCGACATGTTCGCGAATGCGCAGCTCAATCACCACACCACCGTGACGGGCGGCGTGCTCGCGGATGAATGCGGGCATGCGCTCAAGAATTTCTTCGCCGAGCGCCGCCGCCTCGCGCGCGACGAACGCGATGCGCGCCGCGCGCGCGAAGCCGGGCAACCCGCCGCCGATTCATCTGATCGACTAACAACATCGTGAAATCACGCACCATCGACCTCGTTGCGCCCTCTGGCTATCCACACGATCCGGCGGCCGTCGAGCGCGGCATCGGACGGTTGCGCAGGGAAGGGCATCGGCTCGAAAACGTCGACGCGACGCGCCGACGCTTCCAGCGCTTCGGCGGCACCGATGCGGAACGCGCCGCCGATCTCAATCGTCTTGCGGATGCATCGCGCGCGTTACCTGACATCGTACTTGCAGTGCGGGGCGGATACGGCGCGTCGCGCATCCTGCATGGCCTCGACTACACCGGGCTGCGCAGGCTCGCGGATCAGCCGGTGGCGATCGTCGGCCACAGCGATTTCACCGCGATTCAGTGCGCGCTGTTCGCGCACGCCGGTGTGAAAAGCTTCGGCGGACCGATGTTCGCGGGCGATTTCGGCGCCGAGCAGGTCAGTTCGTTCACGATGCAGCACTTCTGGAACGCGATCTCGCGACCGAGTTTCACCATCACGAGCCATACGCCGCAGCAACAGACCGTCGACGCGACCGGCATGCTGTGGGGCGGCAATCTCGCGATTCTGGCGTCGCTCGTCGGCACGCCGTATCTGCCGCCGGTCGAGGGCGGAATCCTGTACATCGAGGATGTCAACGAGCATCCGTTTCGCATCGAGCGGATGATTTATCAGCTGTATCAGGCGGGCGTGCTCGGTCGGCAGCAGGCGATCGTGATGGGGGAGTTCTCCGGCGGCCGTCTGTCCGACTACGACAACGGCTATTCGCTCGACGCGATGATCGAGCAGGTGAGGTCGGTGACGGGCATTCCGGTGGTGACAGGATTGCAGTTCGGACACGTCGAAAATCTGCTGACGCTGCCTTTCGGTGCGGCGGCGCACCTTATCGCGAGCGAGCGGGGCTTCACGCTGAAACTTTCCGATTACCCTCATCTGGCTTGAGCCCGCGTGGCAAGGCGCTCAAGCGAGCGCCTTATTTTTAGCTCGTCCCTGCAACTAACTGTCGGTTCATGCACCGTCCGCGACAACTGCGTGCACCACGTCGGCGCTAGAATTGTCGACAAAAAAGAGGCGACAATGCTGACAAAAACTTGTGAAATCTGCTGCGATGCCCGCCGATATTGGGCCTCAGCAAAACGCGGTACTCGAAAAACGCGCGGTAACCGATAATTTTAAAAATGAATTGTTGACAATCTTTATGTCGATTCTAAGATGCTTAACATGCAAGCGAGCACATCATGTCCGACACCAAGCGTAGTGCTGCATCGAATGTTTCGGATTCCGCTCCCAATGGGGCGAACGCCGAGTCGATCGCCGAGAACATCCGCGCCGCGATCCTCGAGCATCGGCTGGCG
This sequence comes from Caballeronia sp. ATUFL_F2_KS9A, assembly GCF_023630765.1. Taxonomy (NCBI): domain Bacteria; kingdom Pseudomonadati; phylum Pseudomonadota; class Betaproteobacteria; order Burkholderiales; family Burkholderiaceae; genus Caballeronia; species Caballeronia sp. ATUFL_F2_KS9A. Next base: position 34,886 of record NZ_JALQEK010000003.1, read on the forward strand.
CCGGGCGCGAAGCTGACCGAAGCGCAGTTATGCGAGGTGTTCGCCGTGAAGCGCGGCACCGTCCGCCAGGCGCTCGCGCAACTGTCGAACGAACGGCTCGTCGATCTGGAGCCGAATCGCGGGGCGTTCGTCGCGAGTCCGTCGTTGCAGGAAGTGCATGAAGTGTTCGAAATGCGCCGCATCATCGAATTGGCCGTGGTGGACCGAATTGCGCAAGGGCACGGCCTGCGTCGGCTGAAGTCGATCAGCGCGACGATCGGAAAAGAGCGCCGCGCTTTCGAAAGCCACGATTTTTCGTCGTGGATCCGGCTCTCCGGCGAGTTTCACACCGAACTCGCGGCGCTTACCGGCAACACGGTGCTGTGCGAATGCCTGTCGGGACTCGTCGCGCGTTCGACGCTGATCTCGGCGCTGTATGAATCGCTCGGCAAGAGTTCGTGCTCGTTCGAAGATCACGAAGCGATTCTCGCCGCGCTCGATGCAGGCGATGCAGCGAAAGCCGGCGTGTTGATGGCGCAACATCTGCGCGACGTCGAACTGAAGATGCTGGAGCGGCCGGCACGCGGCGCGGTCGATCTGAAGGAAGTGTTCATGAAGCCCGCCGAGCGCGAACGAGCGCTCGATATGTAAGGCAGACAGACGGCAGATCGGACTATCTGCCATCGGCTGAATCAAGCAGGACTAAATAACTGGAGACCGTGCCTCGCGCTTCGCGCGAAGGCGCGTGGAGAGTCGCACGCTTTGAAAATCCGTAGCGTGTATCGCACCGAACAGGACGCTCGTGTGAGCGTGAAATGAAAGCCGCCGCAGGGCGGGCGTGCCGGGCCGATGCCTCGCGCGCTCTCGGCCTCATGCCCGAAGGCGAAAACGCAAATCCGAAGAATGCCGCGCGGGATGGAGACATCCGACACGTCAGCGAAGGCATCCGATCGAAGCTTGAACCCCGAGCATTTGCAGTTTTCTCATCACGCAAGCAGCCAATGAAGGAGACGTCATGGCCCAGTTCAGTGCATCCGGCAGCTCAACCCTGCCGCCGCTCGACAACGAGTATGAAGAGCAACATCTGCCCGCCGGTTACAGCGACCGGCTTTACAACGAGGACCTCGCCCCGCTCAAGAATCAGACCTGGGGCGCGTACAACATCTTCGCGTTCTGGATGTCGGACGTGCACAGCGTCGGCGGTTATGTGTTCGCCGGAAGTCTCTTCGCGCTCGGCCTGACGAGCTGGCAGGTGCTGGTGTCGCTGCTGATCGGCATTGGGCTCGTGAACGTGCTGTGCAATCTGATCGCTAAACCGAGCCAGGTGGCGGGCGTGCCGTATCCCGTCGCGTGCCGCGCCACGTTCGGCGTGCTCGGCGCGAACATTCCGGCCGTGATCCGCGGGCTCATTGCGGTGGCGTGGTACGGCATTCAGACATATCTGGCGTCGAGCGCGCTCGTCATCGTCGTGCTGAAGTTCGTGCCGTCGCTGATGCCTTATGCCGACGTCCACAAGTACGGCTTCGTCGGGCTTTCGGCGCTCGGCTGGGCGGGCTTCATGCTGCTTTGGGTGCTGCAGGCCGTCGTGTTCTGGCGCGGCATGGAGATGATCAAGAAGTTCATCGACTTCGCCGGTCCCGCCGTCTACGTCGTGATGTTCATTCTCGCCGGCTATATGGTGTGGCGCGCGGGCATCGACAATATCGGCCTGAACCTCGGCGGGGTGAAGTATCACGGCACGGAAGTGATTCCCGTGATGATCACCGCGATCGCGCTCGTCGTTTCGTACTTCTCCGGCCCGATGCTCAACTTCGGCGACTTCTCGCGCTACGGCAAGAGCTTTCGCAGCGTGAAGCGCGGCAATTTCTGGGGCCTGCCGGTCAACTTCCTGGCGTTCTCGGTCGTGACCGTCATCACGACTGCGGCGACGCTGCCGGTCTTCGGCCAGCTCATCACGGATCCGGTGGAAACCGTCGGCCGCATCGACCATCCGTCTGCTGTGATTCTCGGCGCGCTGACCTTCACGATCGCGACCATCGGCATCAACATCGTCGCGAACTTCGTGTCGCCGGCCTTCGACTTCTCGAACGTCGCGCCGAAGCTCATCAGCTGGCGCATGGGCGGCATGATGGCGGCGGTCGCGTCGATCTTCATCACGCCGTGGAACCTGTTCAACAACCCGGCCGTGATCCACTACACGCTGGATATTCTCGGCAGCTTCATCGGACCGCTGTATGGCGTGCTGATCCTCGACTTCTATCTCGTGAAACGCGGCAAGCTGGTGGTCGACGATCTCTACACGGTGTCGGAACAGGGCAAGTACTGGTACACGAAGGGCGTGAACCGCCGCGCGGTGATGGCGCTCGTGCCGGCCGCCGTGCTCGCGACGCTCTGCGTGATGGTGCCGGCGCTCGAAGCCGCTGCGAACTTCTCGTGGTTCATCGGTGCGGGACTCGGCGCGGTGTTCTATTACTTCCTCGCGGATCGCAAGCGCGGAGTCTAAAACGATAGCTGGAACCTGAGAGAATTTCCAAAGGCAGTGTGGAGACAGCAATGCGCATCAAACTGATCAACCCCAACACGACGCAGCGCATGACCGACTCGATGGGCCGCTGCGCCCGCGAGGTCGCCGCGCCCGGCACGGAGATCGTCGCCGTCAGCCCGACGATGGGCCCGCCGTCCATCGAAGGCTATTACGACGAGGCGGTCGCGTCGCTCGGTCTGCTCGCCGAAGTGGAAGCGGGCGAAAAGCAGGGCTTCGACGGCTATGTGATCGCGTGCTTCGGCGATCCGGCCCTTTACGCCGCACGCGAACTGGCGCGCGGCCCGGTGATCGGCATCGCGGAGGCGGCGATGCATGCGGCGAGCGTCATCGCGCCGGGATTTTCCGTCGTCACGACGTTGCAGCGTACCGTCGGCATGGCTTGGCATCTGGCGGAGCGCTACGGCATGGAGCGCTTCTGCAAGAACGTCCGCGCGACAGACGTCCCCGTGCTCGAACTGGATGTGCCGGGGTCGCCGGCGCGTCGGACGATCATCGACGAATGCCGGCGCGCGCTCGACGAAGACGGCTCGGACGCCATCGTGCTCGGCTGCGCGGGCATGGCGGAGTTCTGCCGCGAAGTGGAGGACGCGATCGGCGCGCCGGTGGTTGAGGGCGTGACGGCCGCGGTGAAATGGGCGGAGGCGCTCATCGCGCTGAAGCTGCACACGGCGAAACGCGGCGACTACGCGCGCCCGCTCGCGAAACGGTACGACGGCGTGCTGTCGGATTTCAGCCCGCGCCGATAGCCTTTTCGCCGGACACATACCGATGACGTGACCCGGATTATGCGCCCTGATGTATGGGCGCGTCCGGGTCTTTTAGCTACACTGAATCGTCGACAATCCCGTTTTTTCAACGCTTGAGCAGAACGCCAGCCATGTCACTCGATCCGAACTACCCACGCGATTTGATCGGCTACGGCCGCCACCCGGTGCAGGCGAACTGGCCGGGACGGGCGCGCGTCGCCGTGCAATTCGTGCTCAATTACGAAGAAGGCGGCGAGAATTGCGTGCTGCACGGCGATCCGGGCTCCGAGCAGTTCCTGTCGGAGATCGTGGGCGCGGCGGCGTATCCGTCGCGTCACATGAGCATGGAGTCGATCTACGAATACGGTTCGCGCGCGGGCGTGTGGCGCATCCTGCGCGAGTTCGAGAAGCGCGGCATGCCGCTGACGATCTTCGGCGTCGGCATGGCGATCGAGCGGCATCCCGAAGTGGCGAAGGCGTTCGTCGAACTGGGGCATGAAATCGCGTGTCACGGCTATCGGTGGATTCACTATCAGGACATGTCGCCGGAGAAGGAAGCCGAACACATGCGCCTCGGCATGGAAGCGATCGAGCGCGTGACGGGCGTGCGGCCGCTCGGCTGGTATACCGGGCGCGATAGCCCGAATACGCATCGGCTGGTCGCGGAATACGGCGGTTTCCTCTACGACTCGGACTATTACGGCGACGACCTGCCGTTCTGGACCGAAGTCGAAGTGACGGGCGGCGAGAAGAAGCCGCATCTGATCGTGCCGTACACGCTCGACACCAACGACATGCGCTTCGCGACGCCGCAAGGCTTCAACACGGGCGATCACTTCTTCACGTACCTGAAAGACGCGTTCGACGTGCTCTACGAAGAAGGCGACGAAGCGCCGAAGATGCTGTCCATCGGCATGCACTGCCGCTTGCTCGGCCGGCCGGGGCGCTTCCGTGGCCTTCAGAAATTCCTCGATCACATCGAGAAGCATGATCGCGTGTGGGTTACGCGGCGTGTCGACATCGCGCGTCACTGGCGCGAGCAACATCCTTTCGAAAAAGCTAACAACGGGACGGCGGCATGAAGGCGATGCACTACACACTCGACCAACTCAACACCATGCCCGCCGACACGTTCGTGACGGTGCTCGCGGGCATTTTCGAGCACTCGCCGTGGGTGCCGGAAAGAGCGGCGCAACAGCGCCCGTTCAAGGACATCGACGCGCTGCATCACGCGATGTCGCAGATCGTCGAAGAGGCCGGCGAAGACAGGCAGCTCGCGCTCATCAACGCGCACCCGGAGCTCGCGGGCAAAGCGGCGGTGCGCGGCGAGCTGACCGCCGAATCGACGCGCGAACAAAGCGGCGCGGGCCTGAATCTGTGCACGCAGGAAGAGTTCGACAGGCTTCAGTCGCTGAACGCGCAGTATCGCGAGAAATTCGGGTTTCCGTTCATTCTCGCGGTGCGCGGCTATGACCGTCACGGCATCATCGCGAACTTCGAAGCGCGCGTGAATCACGACCGCGCCGAAGAATTGCGCACGAGTCTCGACCAGATTTACCGGATCGCGGGCTTCAGGTTGAACGACCTGATTCAAGCGGCGTAATCCGCAAACAACCGTAAACGAACGAAAAGAAGGACAGAAACAAATGGCAATCCCGACACTCGATCCCAATGCGCCCGACTTCACGCGCCGCTATGTGAACCTGGCGGACCCGCGTCTGGGCGCGCAGGCACTCGAGGCGAGCGACGATTTCTTCGCGCCGAAGGAACGCATGCTGAATCCCGAGCCGGCGGTGTTCATTCCCGGCAAGTACGACGATCACGGCAAGTGGATGGACGGCTGGGAAACGCGCCGCAAGCGCACGACGGGCTATGACTGGTGCATCGTCAAGCTCGCGCGTCCGGGCGTCATCAAGGGCATCGATGTCGACACGAGCCACTTCACCGGCAACTTCCCGCCGGCGGCGTCGATCGAAGGGACGCATGTCGCCGACGGCGCACCGAATCAGTCGACGCAATGGACGGAAATCGTCCCGTCGACGACGCTGCAGGGCAACAGCCATCACTATCTCGAAGTCGAGGTCCCGCAGCCGTTCACGCATCTGCGCGTGAACATCTATCCGGATGGCGGCATCGCGCGTCTGCGGGTCTATGGCCAGCCGCAACTCGACTGGAGCAACGCGGACAAGCATGCGCTCGTCGATCTCGCCGCGATGGAAAACGGCGCGTACATGGTCGGCACGAACAATCAGCACTTCGGTCTCGCATCGACCTTGCTGATGCCGGGCCGCGGCGTGAACATGGGCGACGGCTGGGAAACGCGCCGGCGTCGCGAGCCGGGCAACGACTGGTGTATCGTCGCGCTGGCGCAGCCGGGCGTCATCAAGAAGGTCGAAGTGGATACCGCGCACTTCAAGGGCAATTTCCCCGACCGCTGCTCGCTTCAGGCGGCATACGTGAAGGGCGGCACGGACAGCTCGCTCGTCACGCAGGCGATGTTCTGGCCGGTGCTGCTCGGCGAACAGAAACTGCAGATGGACAAGCAGCATTTTTTCGAGTCCGAACTCGCCGCGCTCGGCCCCGTGACGCACGTGCGCTTCAATATTTATCCTGACGGCGGCGTGTCGCGTCTTCGTCTCCTCGGAACCCTTGCATGATGAAGAAACTCGCTATCGAACCGTTGACGCGCGCAGCGTTCAAGCCTTATGGCGATGTCATCGAACGCGATGGCGCCAAGCAGATTCCAATCAACCTCGGCACCACGATCCGCTTCCACGATCTGTGCAACGTCGACGTGACCGACGGCGGCGGCCACGCGATCGTCAATCTGTTTCGCGGCCAGCCGCGCACGCTGCCGTTCGAATGCAAGATGATGGAGCGTCATCCGCTCGGCAGCCAGGCGTTCATTCCGCTCGATGACCGGCCGTATCTCGTCGTCGTCGCGCCCGCGGGCGATCTCGACGAATCGAAGATCCGCGCCTTCGTCACGCGCGGCTGGCAGGGTGTGAACTACGCGAAAGGCGTGTGGCATCACCCGCTGCTCGCGCTGGGGAAGGTGAGCGATTACATCGTCGTCGATCGCGGCGGCGGCGAAGGGCACAACCTCAACGAGCAGGATCTGAAGGAATCGCTCTGGCTGACCGAAGACGCGCTGCGATAGGCGCATCGAAAGCAGCACCCGCGCAGTGACGAAAGACCGGAACGCACCTCCGGTCTTTTTTTTTCGTCACAGCGCCGCCCACACCACCCGATATCGCCGCCTTCCCACCCGAAATCTCCGTTGAACGGGACAGACCCGCCCCTTACCCTTGACGGACGGCTTGCATCCGGCCAGCGTCCGCCTCGGGACCGTCCGGTGCCGCACTAATAAATACGGAGACAGCATGAGCGATTCGGCCAGGAGGCGCGCGAGCGTAAGCGGTAACGATCAGTATGACTACATAGTGGTCGGGGCAGGATCGGCGGGATGCGCGGTCGCGAGCCGCCTTGCCGACCAGCAAGGGGTCACGGTCGCATTGCTGGAGACCGGCCCGGACGATCATCACTACACGGTGTGGGCGCCCGTCGGCGTGGCGAAGCTGGCGGTGAAGGAAAATGTGCGCAACTACGGTTATCACACGCTGCCGCAACCGTCGCTGAACAACCGGGTGTCGTTTCAGCCGCGCGGCCGCGGACTCGGCGGCAGCTCGTCGATCAACGGCATGCTGTATGTCCGCGGTCATCGCAACGATTACGATCGATGGGCGCAACTCGGATGCCGCGGCTGGAGCTACGAAGAAGTCCTTCCGTACTTCCGCAAGGCCGAGTCGAACGGCCGGATCCGCAATGGTCTCGACGACGCCTTCCACGGCGCGCAAGGCCCGCTGCACGTCTGCGATCAGCGCACGCTCAATCCGTTCAGCCAGCGCTTCATCGACGCCGCGTTGCAGGCGGGCATGCGGCTCAATCACGATTTCAACGGGCAGCATCAGGAAGGCGTCGGGCTATATCAGGTCACGCAGTACAACGGCGAGCGCTGGAACACCGCGCGCGCGTATCTGCATCGCGGCGACGCAGCCGATGCATCGCTCTGCGGCGGCCGCGACTCGCTCTCGGTGATGACCGGCACGATCGCGCTGCGCATCGAGTTCGACGGCAAGCGGGCGACCGGCGTGCGCGTCGTGCGCGATGGCGTCGAGCGCAGCCTGCGTGCGCGTCGCGAGGTCATCGTGTGCGCGGGCGCGTTCAATTCGCCGCAACTGCTTCTGGCATCGGGAATCGGCCCGGCCGCGCATCTGCGCGAGATGGGTATCGATGTCGTGCACGATCTGCCGGGCGTCGGCGAGAACCTGCAGGATCACATCGACATCACGATCAAGAAGGCCGTGCCGACCGCCGATCTCTACGGCTACTCGTGGCGCAACATCGCGCGCATGATTCCGGAGCTGATGCGCTACAGGCGCGACCGCACGGGCATGTTCGCATCGAACATCATCGAGGCGGGCGGCTTCACGCGCAGCCGCGAAGGGCTCGCGGAACCCGATCTGCAGTTCGCGTTCATTCTCGCGCTCGTGGGCAGCCGTGGCGACGGCGCGGGCAGGAAAGCGCCGCCGGGATACAGCTGTCACGCGACCAACCTGCGCCCGAAAAGCCGTGGCGTGCTTCGCCTCAAGTCGCGCGACATGCGCGATGCGCCGCTCATCGATCCGCGCTATCTGAGCGTGGAATCCGACATGGACAACCTCGTGACCGGCGTGCGGCTCATTCGCCGGATTTTCTCGCAGCCCGCGCTTGCGCAAGCGGGCGGGCGCGAGCTCATGACCGACGATTTCGGCCCCGGCGAGGGCGATGAGCGCGCCATTCGCGCTTACATCCGCGAGCATGCGGACACGCTCTTTCATCCGGTCGGGACATGCAAGATGGGCGTCGATGAACTCGCGGTCGTCGACCCCGACCTGCGCGTGCGCGGCATCGATGGTCTGCGCGTGGCCGACGCCTCGGTCATGCCGACGATCATCGGCGGCAACACGAACGCGCCGACCATCATGATCGCGGAGAAGGCCGCGGATCTCATTCGTGCCGCCGTCTCCACCGAGACGCGCGTCGAGGCAATCTAATTCAGCGGGGAACATCGCATGCAAAACGGTGACACACAGGCGCTGCCGAAACCTTATCCGCCGTCGCTGCCGGCGACCACGGCGACGCGCGCGGAGCACGAGCGCGCGCTGCACGAACTGCCTCCCGACGATCCCGACGAGGAAGCGGACGCGCGGCGCGGATTCATCGGCACGGTGCCGGACGCCGAGGTGCGCGGCGCATATGGCCAGCTCGTCTGGAGCCTCGCGGACTACGCGTTTCTGAACGAGCCCGAGGCGCCCGACACCGCGCATCCGTCGCTGTGGCGTCACGCCCGCATCAATTCGCTGCACGGCCTTTTCAAGGTGACGGAGCGCATCTATCAGGTGCGGGGTTTCGACGTCTCGAACGTCACGTTCATCGAGGGCGACAGCGGGCTCATCGTCATCGATCCGCTGACATGCAAGGAAACCGCCGAGGCCGCGCTCGCGCTCTATTGCGCGCATCGGCCGAAGCGTCCGGTCGTGGCCGTCATCTACAGCCATAGCCACGCGGATCATTTCGGCGGCGTGCGCGGCGTCACGAATGACGCGGATGTGCAGGCCGGGCGCACGGCGATCATCGCGCCGGCCGGGTTCATGGAAGAGGCGGTGTCGGAAAACGTGATGGCCGGCCCGGCTATGGCGCGCCGCGCGCAGTTCCAGTTCGGCCACACGCTCGCGCGCAACGCGTGCTGCCAGATCGATGCCGGCATGGGCAAGACCATGCCGCGCGGCACGATCACGCTGATTCCGCCGACGCAGCTCATTCGCGAGCCGCTGGAGACGCATGTCATCGACGGCGTCGAGATCGTTTTCCAGCTGACGCCGGAAAGCGAAGCGCCCGCCGAGATGCATTTTTACTTCCCGCAGGAGCGCGCGCTCAATCTCGCGGAGAACGGCACGCGCTCGCTGCACAATCTGTGTCCGCTGCGCGGCGCGAACGTGCGCAATGCGCAACGCTGGGCGCGCTATCTGGGCGAATCGCTGGAGCGCTTCGGACGCCACGCGGATGTCGTGTTCGCGCAGCACAACTGGCCGACTTGGGGCCGCGAGCGTATCGCCGGATATCTCGAAGCACAGCGCGATCTATACAAGTATCTGCACGATCAGACCGTACGCATGATGAATCGCGGCATGAACGCGGCCGAGATCGCGGAGGTCATGCGCCTTCCCGATTCGCTTCACGCGCTGTGGCACGCGCGCGGCTATTACGGCACGGTGTCGCACAACGTGAAAGCGATCTATCAGCAGTATCTGAGCTGGTACGACGGCAATCCGTCGAATCTGCACGCGCTGCCGCCGGAACTGGCGGCGCCGCGCTACGTCGAGTACATGGGCGGCGCGGATGCCGTGCTCGAACGCGCGCGCCGGGACTTCGGCAAGGGCGAATATCGCTGGGTCGCTCAGGTGATGAATCATCTCGTGTTCGCGCAGCCGCAGTTGCTCGAAGCGCGCGCACTGGGCGCGGCGGCGCTGGAGCAGATGGGCTATCAGGCCGAATCGGCGACGTGGCGCAATGCGTTCCTTCTGGGTGCGCGCGAGTTGCGGGAAGGGCATCGCGCGGCGACGCAGTTCGCGAGCCGCAGCCGCGACATGGTGTGCGCGATCACCGAAGACATGTTCTTCGACTATCTGGCGGTGCGTATCGACGGGCTGAAGGCACAGAATCTGACTGCGCGCTTCGACTGGCGTTTCAGCGATGTCGACAAGCGCTTCTCCGTGAATCTGCAGCACGGCGCGCTGACGTGGTCCGCGCTGCCGTCTGCGTTGCCGCCGCACGCGCAGATCGACATGACGCGCGAGACGCTGAATCTGATCCTCTGCGGCGAAACCGGCTTCGCGGGCGCACTGCGCGAAGGTCAGATCCGCGTCACGGGCGATCTCGACGCGTTCAAGTCGCTGCTCGGCGCGCTCGAACAGGTCGACAACGACTTCAACGTCGTGGAACCGTAAGCGGCGCGTCGTTATCGCGTATCGAAAGGCCGGTGCGGGCGCGCCGGCCTTTCGCGTTTCGGGGCGCGCTCTTTATCGAACGGCTAAGATAGTCGGCCCAGACGAGCCTGAAACAAGGAACCACGCATGATCGATCTTCGCAGCGACACCGTCACCCGTCCCAGTCAGCCGATGCTCGCCGCGATGACCGCGGCCAAAGTCGGCGACGATGTCTGGGGCGACGACCCGACCGTCATCGAATTGCAAGGCAGGCTCGCGGAGCGCACGGGCAAGGAAGCGGGCCTGTTCTTTCCGAGCGGCACGCAGAGCAACCTCGCGGCGTTGATGGCGCATTGCGCGCGCGGCGACGAATACATCGTCGGCCAGCAGGCGCACACGTACAAGTACGAAGGCGGCGGCGCGGCGGTGCTCGGCAGCATCCAGCCGCAGCCGATCGAAAACGCGCCCGACGGCGCCTTGCCGCTCGACAAGATCGCGGCGGCGATCAAGCCGATCGACAATCACTTCGCGCGCACGCGTCTGCTCGCGCTCGAAAACACCATCGGCGGGAAGGTGCTGCCGGCGTCTTATGTCGCGGAGGCGACGCAACTCGCGCGCAGTCGCGGTCTGTCGACGCATCTCGACGGCGCGCGCGTATTCAATGCGGCGGTGGCATCGGACAAACCAGTTGGCGAACTGTGCGCGCCGTTCGACTCGGTTTCCGTCTGCTTCTCGAAGGGGCTGGGCGCGCCGGTCGGTTCGGTGCTGGTCGGATCGAAGGCATTGATCGATGTCGCGAGCCGCTGGCGCAAGGTGCTCGGCGGCGGCATGCGCCAGTCGGGCGTGCTGGCGGCGGCGTGTCTGTATGCGCTCGATCATCACGTCGATGGCCTCGCGCAAGACCACGACAACGCCGCGCATCTCGCCGCCGGCCTCGCACAGATCGATGGCATCAAGATTCAGTCGCACGCGACGAACATGGTCTTCGCGCAGATTCCCGAGGCGCATTGCGCGCGGCTCGAAGCCTTTCTGAAGGAGCGCGGCATCCTCACGCAGATGCTCTATGCGTCGCGCTTCGTCACGCATCGCGATGTGTCGCGCGCCGATATCGACACGGTCGTTCGCGCGGTGAAGGATTACTTCGCACGTTGAAGGTCGAATAAAAAATGCCCCGCTTCCGGACGAAGCGGGGCATTTCATTGCGCGCAGCGGCAAGCTTATTCGACAGCGCCGCCTGCAAACCACGCCGCCACCTTCTGACGCTCCGCATCCGTCATTTGCGTGACGTTGCCGAGCGGCATCGCCTTCAGCGTCACGGCCTGCTGATGCACGCGCTGCGCATTCTGCTTGATTTCCGCGGGCGTATCGAGCAGGACGCCGGCGGGTGCGCTGCCCATCATCGTCGGATGCGCGGAGTGGCACGTCGCGCAACGCTGCTGGATGATCGGCTGAATGTCGGAGACCTTGATCGTCGGCGCGCCTGCGGCCTGGGCGACGGGCACCGAAGGTGCGGGCATCGTCCATGCGAACGCGCCGAGCACCAGCACGAGACCCGCGACCGGCATGTACCACAGCACCTGGCCGCGATGGCGCATCACGAAGAACTGGCGAATCAGCGCGCCCGCCAGCATGATGAGCACGAGGATCAGCCAGTTGTACTTGTGCGTGTAGGTCATCGCGTAGTGGTTCGACAGCATCGCGAACACCACCGGCAACGTGAAGTACGTGTTGTGCACGGAGCGCTGCTTGCCGCGCTTGCCGTAGATCGCGTTCGGCGTTTCGCCCTTGAGCATCGCGGCGACCATCTTGCGCTGGCCCGGAATGATCACGAAGAACACGTTCGCCGACATGATCGTCGCGATCATCGCGCCGGTGATCAGATACGCCGCGCGGCCCGCGAACACATGGCACGCGATGAACGCAGCGATCAGCACATAGATGCCGACGCAGATGCCGAGCAGCTTGTCGTTGGTGCCGAGCACGCGGCACAGCGTGTCGTACACGATCCAGCCGGCCATCAAAAAGCCGAGCGCGGCCGATACGGCGACCACCGGACCCATGTCGAGCACGCTCTTGTCGATGAGATACGTGCTCGGCGCCATCAGATACAGCACGAAGAAGAGGCCGAAGCCCGACATCCACGTCGTGTACGACGGCCAGAACGACCAGTGCAGGTTTTCCGGCATGTCCTGCGGCGCGACGGAATACTTCTGCATGTGATAGAAACCGCCGCCGTGAACGTGCCAGAAATCGCCGAACACGCCGCGTCGGCGCGCGTTCGGGTCGGTTGGCGGTTTCAAACTGTTGTCCAGCGCGACGAAATAGAACGATTCGCCGATCCACGCGATCGCGACGATGACGTGCAGACAGCGCAATACGAGATTGAGCCAGTCGGTGACAAAGCCTTCCATGTACTCCTCCACTACCGATTCGTTATGTGCTTGTGGGGTTCAAGCGATGTTTTGGCTGCCGCTCAGCTTCCGCGATAGGTGCTGTACGCCCACGGCGACACGAGCAGCGGAACGTGATAGTGCGACGAAGCATCCGCGATGCCGAAGCGCAGCACGACGCGATCGACGAAGCGCGGCTCGGGCACTTTCACGCCGAGCGCGGCGAAGTAATCGCCTGCGTGGAACACGAGTTCGTATTCGCCGGTTTCGAAGTCGGCGCCTTCGAGCAGCGGCGCATCGGCGCGGCCGTCGTCGTTCGTGTGGATGGTCTTGATCGCGCGGCGGGCGTCGCCGTTGAGCGCGAACAGCTCGACTTTGAGGTTCGCGCCCGGGCGGCCGTGCGCGGTGTCGAGGACGTGGGTAGTGAGCTTGCCCATTCGCAGTTTCCTTGAGTTGTGCGAGATCCGGCTTTGCGCATCGATCCGAAATTCGGCACCTGATTACTCGAGGTGCGTCTGCGGCGGATCGAGGCTCCACGTCAGTGGCTACATACCCGTCGGCGTTTCAGATGCGCGCCGTGTACAGCATTGTAGGAATTTGAGACGCGCTGTGCGGCCGCGATAGGAAAGATAATGCCTGACGCATGACAGCGTCGCGTAAGCAAGACGCACGCGCTCGGAATCGCTTTTTGCCGATGCTACCCGCGCCAATAATCGGGAATATATTGCCGCCGTGAAGATGACTATGACTGCCGCTTGATTGCGTCCGATTTTTTGGCTGCGGACAGTAGCGGTGCGCGCAATATCCATGGATATTTGCCGCGTCCCGAAGACGGCGGCAGACGCTGGGTAACCGGGGCTTTTCACTGGTTTCCCAACTGTCTCTGGAGAGAGTTTGCTTATGCTACGCAGTCTTCTGGTCAAGAACGCCCACATGCTCGTCACGATGGACGAAGCGCGCCGCGAAATCGCCGATGGCGGCATGTATATCGAGGGCAATCGCATCGTGCAGGTCGGGCCGACGAGCGAACTTCCGCAATCCGCCGACGACGTACTCGACATGCGCGGTCATCTCGTGATTCCGGGCCTCGTCAACACGCACCATCACATGTATCAGAGCCTCACGCGCGCGATTCCCGCCGCGCAGAACGCCGAGCTTTTCGGCTGGCTCACGAATCTCTACAGGATCTGGGCGCATCTGACGCCCGAAATGATCCATGTCTCGACCCAGACCGCGATGGCCGAACTGCTGCTGTCCGGTTGCACGACGTCGAGCGATCACTTGTATATCTATCCGAACGGCAGCCGGCTCGACGACAGCATCGCGGCGGCGCGCGAGATCGGCATGCGGTTTCACGCGGCGCGCGGGAGCATGAGCGTCGGACAAAAGGATGGCGGCTTGCCGCCCGATTCGGTCGTCGAAAAGGAGGATGCGATTCTGAAGGATTCGCAACGCCTGATCGAGACGTATCACGACGAAGGCCGTTACGCGATGCTGCGCGTGGTGGTCGCGCCTTGTTCGCCGTTTTCGGTGAGCCGCGAATTGATGCGCGATGCGGCGCTGCTCGCGCGCGAATACGGCGTGTCGCTGCACACGCATCTGGCCGAGAACGTGAACGATGTCGCGTATAGCCGCGAGAAATTCGGCATGACGCCGGCGGAATATGCGGAGGATCTCGGCTGGGTCGGGCATGACGTGTGGCACGCGCACTGCGTGCAGCTCGACAAGGCGGGCATCGAGCTTTTTGCGCGCACAGGGACGGGTGTCGCGCATTGCCCGTGCTCGAACATGCGGCTCGCGTCCGGGATCGCGCCGATTCGCGCGATGCGCGATGCGGGCGTGCCGGTGGGTATCGGCGTGGATGGGTCGGCGTCGAACGATGGCGCGCAGATGGTCGCGGAAGTGCGGCAGGCTTTGCTCCTGCAACGCGTTGGGTTCGGGCCGGATGCGATGACTGCGCGTGAGGCGCTGGAAATTGCGACGCTCGGGGGCGCGAGGGTGCTCAATCGCGATGATATCGGGGCGCTTGCGCCGGGCATGGCGGCGGATTTTGTGTCCTTCGACCTCTCGCAGGTCGCGTTTGCCGGGGGGCTTTCTGATCCTGTCGCTGCGTTGGTGTTCTGTGCTCCGTCGCAGGTGTCGACCAGTGTTATCGACGGGAAGATCGTGGTGAAGGATGGGGTGCTTGCGACGGTGGATCTAGGCGCGGTCGTGGAGCGCCACAATCGTCTGGCGCGGGACTTGGTTCAGGCTGCTTCTTCGGGCTCTTGATCTTTCTTGGGGGCGTTGCGTGAAACCTGTGTTCGCGTCGGTCTTTTCGCACCGGGGCAACGCTAATAGACCGACGCGAACACAGGTTTCACGAACGAGCAAGGAAAGCGTTAAGGCTGATCGATCAACGACCGCGTCGCCTCGGCGACGAGCCCCCGCAACCATCGCACTTCATCCGAATAATGACACCGCTCATGCCACAACTGGTAATACTGCATCGGCGGAAAATCGAGCGGCGCGGGCACGACTGCCAGCGGCAAGAACCGCGCGTAATGGTCCGCGAACAGCCGCGTCGTCGTAAACACGAGATCCGACTTGATCAACACGTAAGGCGCGAGATTGAAGTACGGCAACGTAACGACGACATGACGCTTCAACCGTTCCCGCGCGAGATGCACGTCGATCGCGCCGCGCTGCCCGACGGAATAGGGCGTCGGCGCGAGATGCGGCGCGTTCAGGTACTGATCGAGCGTAAGCCCGCCGCGCTTCGCGAAAGGATGCGTATTGCTGACGAGACACACGATCTTGTCGACGAACAGATTCGAAAGATGCAACTGCTCGGGCGGCTCCGGCCAGTTGCCGACGACGATATCGAGTTTGCCGTCCTCCAGCGCGAGTTCGTAATCGAACGCCGGACCGAGCGAATGAAATTCGAGCGTGGCGTTGGGCGCGGCCTGCCTGAAGCGCTCGACGACAGTCGGCACGAACAGCACGTTCAGATAATCCGGACAGCCGATCCGATAGCACCGCACCGAAGTGGACGGGTCGAAATTATGCTGCTGAACCTTGATGCGCTCGATTTCACGCAGCGCGTTCTGCGTCGGTTCGAGCAGGCGCAGGCCATATTCGGTCGGCACCATGCCGGACTTGCCGCGCACGAGAAGCGGGTCGCCGGTGATGTCGCGCAAGCGCCGCAAGGCAGCGCTGATGGCGGGTTGCGACTGATTGAGCTTGACGGCCGCACGCGTCACGCTGCGTTCCATCAGTAGGGTATGCAAGACGCGCAATAAGTAAGTATCGATCGCCTCGCGTTGCTGACTCATGTTATCTCCACTATATGTTCTGGCTGATCGACGCAGGGGTGCGACATATCGTTTTTAATATGTTGCAAAAAATTCGTCAAGATGTGAGTTACCCGCGATGACTGGGTTTGCGGGGCGCAACACATAATTTTGAGTTATCGACTTAGCGTCTCGATTTCTGTAAATTCTGCCCGCGATATGAGTTCGTGCGACATCACGCTGTCTTGCGCTCTCGAGCGGTAACTTTTTCCAGCCCGGCCTGCTCGGTGGCCGGGCGCATCTCTGGATCTCAATGGGCGACGCCATCTCCACGTCGACGACGCCACCGCGCCTGGCGTTGTCCGGTATCAGCAAGCAGTATCCGTCGGTCAAGGCGAACGACGGCGTGAATCTCGTCGTCATGCCGGGCGAAATCCACGCCGTGCTCGGCGAGAACGGCGCGGGCAAATCCACGCTGATGAAAATCATCTACGGCGCGGTGCGCCCGGATGAAGGCGAGATCCGCTGGCAGGGCGAGGCGGTCGAGATCGGCAGCCCGGCCGCCGCGCGCAAGCTCGGCATCGGCATGGTCTTTCAGCACTTTTCGCTGTTCGAGACGCTGACCGTCGCCGAAAACATCGCGCTCGCGCTCGACGAAAAGTTCGACATGAAGGCGCTCGGCAAGCGCATCCGCGATGTGTCGAAGGACTATGGCCTCGATGTCGATCCGCAGCGCCACGTCCACAGCCTGACCGTCGGCGAACGGCAGCGCGTCGAGATCGTGCGATGCCTGCTGCAGAATCCGCGGCTGCTCATCATGGACGAGCCGACGTCCGTCCTTACGCCGCAAGCCGTGCAGAAGCTTTTCAAGGTGCTGCGCCGCCTCGCGTCCGAGGGCTGCAGCATTCTCTACATCAGCCACAAGCTCGACGAAATACAGTCGCTGTGCGAAAACGCCACCGTGATGCGCGGCGGTCGCGTGACCGGCAACGTCGATCCGCGCAAGGAGACGCATGCGTCGCTCGCGCAACTGATGGTGGGCCATTCGCTGCCCGACTACACGCGCCGCGAACACAATCCCGGCGACGTGCGCCTTGCGGTGAAAAATCTGTCGGTCGCGAGTCCGGACCCGTTCGGCACGTCGCTCGACAACGTCTCGTTCGGGGTGCACGCGGGCGAGATTTTCGGGATCGCGGGCGTGTCGGGGAACGGACAGGCGGAGTTGCTCGCGGCGCTATCGGGCGAAATCCGCGATAAACACGTCGCCGCCGATGCCGTGTCGATCTGCGGCAAGCCCGCCGCGCGTCTCACCGCGGGCGGCCGCCGGCGGCTCGGCTTCGCGTTCGTGCCGGAGGAGCGGCTCGGCCGCGGCGCGGTCCCGGCGATGTCGCTCGCCGATAACGGCCTGCTCACCGCGCATCGCGAAAACATGGTGCGCGGCGGCTGGATCAAGGCGGGCACGGTCAAGGCATTCGCGGAACGCTGCATCAAGTCGTTCGACGTGCGTTGCGGCGGCAGCGATGCGCTCGCGCAAAGTCTCTCCGGCGGCAACTTGCAGAAATTCATCGTCGGACGCGAGATTCTTCAGGAGCCGAAAGTGCTCGTGGTCGCGCAGCCGACTTGGGGCGTCGATGTCGGCGCGGCGGGTTTCATCCGCCAGCAACTGCTCGATCTGTCCGCGCGCGGCGTCGCGATTCTCGTGATTTCGGAAGAACTGGAAGAACTCTTCGATATCTGCGACCGGCTCGCCGTCATCGCGCGCGGCAAGCTCTCGCCGGTGCGCAAGACGAGCGAAACCAATGCGGAGGAGATCGGCCTCTTCATGGCCGGCCTCTTCGAAGGCAAGCCCGCGCCCGCCGTCGAATCCGACTCTCTTCAGAAGCACTAAAAGAACGATGATCTTCCCTTATCGACTCGAAGCGCGTCCGGCGCCCTCGCGCGTCATGCAGCTCGCGGTGCCGGTGGTCGCCGCCGTGGCGACGCTCGTCATCGGCTTTCTGATTTTCAGCCTCGTCGGACAGGATCCGCTGCGCGCGATGCATGCGTTCTTCATCGAGCCGCTCTCCAGCATCAACGGCTGGTCGGAGCTCGTGCTCAAGGCGTCGCCGCTGTGCCTGATCGGGCTCGGGCTCGCGGTCGGCTATCGCGCGAACGTGTGGAACATCGGCGCGGAAGGGCAGATGCTGCTCGGCGGCATCGTCGCGGGCGGCATCGCGGTCCATGTCGGCGATGCTTCCGGCTGGTGGACGCTGCCGCTGATGATGGTGGGCGGCATCGTCGGCGGAATGGTGTGGGCGGGCATTCCCGCGCTGCTCAAGAGCCGCTTCAACACGAACGAAATCCTGACGAGCCTGATGCTCACCTACGTCGCGACGCAGTTGCTCATCTATCTCGTGAGCGGTCCGTGGCGCGATCCGGAAGGCATGAACTTCCCGATCTCGGCGATGTTCGGCGACGACGCGCTCTTCCCGCGTCTCTACGGCGACTGGCACTGGACATGGCTGAAGGGCACGCGCATCAACGCGTCGGTGTTTCTGACGGCGATCGCGATTCCCTGCGTGTGGCTCTTCATGCGCAAGAGCTTCGCGGGCTTCCGGATGAACGTCGGCGGTCTCGCGCCGCTCGCCGCGCGCTACGCCGGGTTCTCCGACAAGAAGACGATCTGGACCTCGCTCCTGCTTTCCGGCGGCCTCGCGGGTCTCGCGGGCATGGGCGAAGTGGCCGGTCCGATCGGCCAGCTTCAGGCGGGCTGGTCGCCGGGCTACGGCTTCACGGCGATCATCGTCGTGTTCGTAGGGCGTCTGCATCCGGTCGGCATCGTGCTCGCCAGTCTGCTGATGGCGCTGCTTTATCTCGGCGGCGAAGCGGTGCAGACGTCGCTGCAATTGCCGCAAGCGCTCGCGGGCGTGTTTCAGGGCTTGCTGCTGTTCTGCCTGCTCGGTTGCGATCTGTTCGTGAATTTCCGCATCAAGCGCAGGACGCCTGCACATCACGCCGCTTAACGAGGTCGAGAAAAACATGGACATCAATCAAGCCAGCAATCTCGCTTCGAGCGCCGTGATCGCCGCCATCCCGCTGATGTACGCGGGCGCGGGCGAACTCGTCGCGGAAAAATCCGGCGTACTGAATCTCGGCGTCGAAGGCATGATGCTGATGGGCGCCGTCACCGGCTACGCCGTCACCGCGATCACGGGCAGCCCGTGGCTCGGCATCGTCGCGTCGGTGTTCGCCGGGCTCGCGATGGCGCTGCTCTTCGGCTTTCTCACCATCACGATGCTCGCGAATCAGGTCGCGACGGGCCTCTCGCTGACCATCTTCGGCATCGGCTTTTCGGCGTATGTCGGCAAGCCCTATACGTCGGCGGCGGTGCGCTCGACCATCGACGTGATGCCGATTCCCGGGCTGTCGAGCATTCCGGTGCTCGGCCCGGCGATCTTCTCGCTCACGCCGCTCGGCTATCTCGCGTTCATCATGTTCGCGGTGATCGGCTGGTTCCTCTACAAGACGCGGGCGGGGCTCGTGCTGCGCTCGGTCGGCGAATCGCCGGCGGTCGCGCATTCGGTCGGCTTTCCGGTCGTCGGCGTGCGCTACGGCGCGACGCTCTTCGGCGGCGCGATGGCCGGCATCGCGGGCGGCTATTACTCGATCGTCTATCTGCACGTCTGGCAGGAGCAACTGACGTCGGGGCGCGGCTGGATCGCGCTCGCGCTCGTCGTGTTCGCGACGTGGCGCCCGGGCCGGCTGCTCATCGGCGCGTTGCTGTTCGGCGCGGTGATGGCGCTGCAGTTCTACGCGCAGGCGATCGGCGTCCCGGTGCCGACGCAATTTCTCGCGATGCTGCCGTATATCGCGACGATCGTCGTGCTCGTGCTCATCTCGCGTAACCCGAACACGATCAGGCTCAACGCGCCCGCATCGCTCGGCAAGCCGTTCTTCGCGGCGAGCTGATGCCGCTGTTGTTCGCGCGCAGCATCGCGGTTCCGTTCTCATTTTTGACCGACCACACTGATGCGGGCCAAAGCAATTCGTTTGACACACAACATCGACCAGGAGAATCACAATGAATAAACCATGGCTGAAGGCGATCACCGCTACGGTCGCACTGTCCGCCACCGTCGCGGCCTTGAGCGCGCAGGCGGCGGATGCGCCGGGCGTCGCGTTCGTCTATCTCGGCAATCCGGGCGATGCAGGCTGGACCTTCGCGCACGACGCCGGCAGCAAGGAGGCCGAAGCGAAGTACGGCAGCAAGATCAAGATCACGCGCGTCGAGAACGTGCCGGAATCGGCGGACTCGGAACGCGTGTTCCGCGATCTCGCGAACAAGGGCAACAAGGTCATCTTCGCGACGAGCTTCGGCTATCAGGATTTCGCGCTGAAGGTCGCGAAGGATTTTCCGGACACCATTTTCCTGACGGCCACCGGCTTCAAGAAGGCGAAGAACTTCGGCACGTATGACGTGCGCATGTATCAGGGCGCGTATCTCGCGGGCGTCGCCGCGGGCTACGTGACGAAGACGAACACGCTCGGCTTCGTCGCGTCGGTGCCGATCCCGGAAGTGGTGCGCAACATCAACGCGTACACAATGGGCGCGCGCTCCGTGAACCCGAAGGTCCACACGAAGGTCATCTGGATCAATAGCTGGTTCGATCCGGGCAAGGAAAAGCAGGCAGCCGAAACGCTGATCGGCCAGGGCGCCGACGTCCTGCTGCAGAACACCGATTCGAACGCGACGCTCAACACCGCCGCCGAGAAGAAAGTCTTCGCGTTCGGCTGGGATTCGAACATGAAGAAGTTCGGCCCGAGCGCGCATTTGGGCTCGGTCGTCGCGCATTGGGGCGTGTATTACAACGACGTGATCCAGAAGGTGATCGACGGCAAGTGGAAGAACGATCCGGTATGGCTCGGCATTCCGCAGAAGGCCGTGGATCTCGAAGACCTGAATACCGGCGCGATTCCCGCGAAGGCAGTGCAGGCGATCTCCGCGAAGCGTGACGAGTTGCACGCAGGCAAGTGGGATGTGTTCAGCGGTCCGATCAAGGATCAGTCGGGCGCGGAGAAGGTGCCGGCCGGCAAGACGCTGACCGACCCGGAACTGCAGCGCATCAACTGGTATGTCGAAGGCGTGGACGGCTCGCTGCCGAAGTAAGCACGCATCGTTCGCTCGCCGCAATGTAAAACCGCGCTTCGTTGCAAAACGAAGCGCGGTTTTTTCATGCGATGAGCCACGCGCATCAATCGATACGCAGTCCCACCTTGATCGTCACCTGCCAGTGCAGGATCTTGCCGTCCTCGATGTGCCCGCGCGTTTCCACCACTTCGAACCAGTGCATGTTGCGCAGCGTTTTCGACGCCTTCTCGAGCGCGACGCGCACGGCGTCATCGCTCGACTGCGGCGACGAGCCGGTCAGTTCGATCTGCTTGTAGACGTGTTCCGACATGGTGTTCTCCTTGTAGTGTGGTGGATCGGTCAGAGCGATGCGACGCGTGGCGTCGCAAGATGCTTCGAATACCGATGCAGCAAGGCACGCGCCATCACGCTTTCGCGCGTGGCTTCCATTAAAGGACAGGAACGCGTGCGGGAGTAGTCGGGGTTTGCGCGAAGCGCGCTCGGCGCACGAGCCTCGTCAGCGAGGCCCGCGTGCATCGGCAGAAACCAGGGAGGTCCGCGCAGGATCAGCGCAGCGGTCGCGAAGCGGCGTCGCCTGCGTCCTGACGGCGCGTGCCGCGACGCCTGCGCGCCGAAACCGTCGCGCCGAATTCGCTCAGGATCTGGGCGCGGGCGCGGCTCGCGAATACAAGGAAACCGAAACCGTTCCCCTCGTACCAGTAACCGCCGTTCTCGAGTCCGTCGAGCGGCTGTTCGAGCGCGTTGGTGATGGATTCGACACAACGCCTGTGCAGCTCGTCGATCGCCGGGTAGGGCGGCTGGGCGCCTCGCACGCTGCACAGAAGGACATCGAGTCCCGGCAACACATGTGCGTACAGCACCGGTTCATCCTGGGCGCGAGCCCTGGCGATCTTGGTGTCTAGCTGACCAAATGGCTTGAAATGCCGAAGCACGGCGAGAAAAGACTCGTCGCCATCAGCCTTCACGCGCTTACGCTTTTTCGGGAAGGACATAAAAACTCGCCTGAAAAAGAATTGCAAGAAACGCAGCGTCCTCATGCGGCCACTCCCGTCTTGCGCGCCGCACGTCGATCTTTTATAGCGCATCGATGTGATTAGGTCACGGTGAATCGGGCCATTCGTTTTTAGCAACGGCAAGAGCCGCTGCTCCTTCCTGGCGCACGATTCGTGCCGACGACCGTTTGGCGGCCCGCTTGGCTTCCCTCAGAGCATCTATCTCAATAATAGTCCTGCTGCACCCCACGCGAACAGCTTTCATGAAGAAAAAAGCGGGTGGGCGCACCAAGGGGATAGGGTGGCCAATCAGGCAGACCCGCCCGCGCCGCGCGGGTTCCGCTGCGATGCGAGCGGGTTTGCCCGGCTAGACGCGCGGTGCGTTCTTGAGTTCGTCGCGAATCTCGCGCAGCAGCAGCACGTCTTCGGGCGTCGCGGGCGGCGGCGCGGCTTCGGCCGGCTTGCGCAGATTGTTGATGAACTTGACCATCAGAAAGATGATGAACGCGAGAATGATGAAGTTGATCAGCGTGGTGATGAACGAGCCATAGCCGAATACGGCGACGCCCGCGGTCTGCAAGTCCTTGTACGAATCGGGATTGCCTTTGAACGTTGGCGGTATCGGCCCGAGCCGGACGAACAGGTTCGAAAAGTCCAGGCCGCCGGTGGCGAGGCCGACCACCGGCATGATCAGATCTTTGACGACGGAATTGACGATCGTCGAGAATGCGCCGCCGATGATGACGCCGACCGCGAGGTCCATGACGTTGCCCTTCAGGGCGAAGTTCTTGAATTCTTCGATCATGCTCATGCGCGGCTTCCTCCAGTGTGCGTTAGACGGTTGTGCGGGCCAAGGCGGCAGCAAGGGCTATGCCGTTGGAACCCGCGCGAAACGCCGGGCGCGGCGCGTTTCGTTGCGGGCACCGACAATGATAGTCAATTCGATTGCGGCTCGCGCGGGGCGCCGGAATTCGCTCAGGCCGACGGCACGCGCCCCACGCTGATCGCCGCGCAAAAAGCCGCGTGATCGGCGACCGTCTGCGCGCCATAGCGCTCGGCCCACATCGCGTAGGCGGCGTCGAGCCGGTCGGAGTTGCCGCAATACCCGGCGATGAGCGCGGCATCGCCGGTGCGCGCGTGGGCGCGGGCGAGCAGGAGGCCGAGGCACCACGCGTAAAAGTCGAAGGTCGCGCCGTGCAGCCAGTCGACGGGAATCGAGCCGCGGATCTGCTTCATCTGGCGCACGTAGAAGTCGCGGCCGGAAATGGTCGTCCAGCCGAGCAGCGCATCCGATGAACTCTGCATCAGACGCTGACCATGCACGACCCGCCGTCCCTGATGGCGATACGGCTCCGGGAGCGGCGGCACGAACGGCGCGGCGGCCGGCACGATGCCTTCCTTCACCTGAATGAAGAGCGGATCGCCGAGCGCGCGGCCGAGCATCAGCACGAGATACGCGCGCGTGCCGACGCTGCCCACGCCGACGACGCGATGCGCGACATCCACGACGTCGTAGCGTTCGAGCATCATGCGCCATTCGCCGGCGAGCGTTTCCAGATAAGCCTTCAGGCCATCGATCACATGATTTTTCTCGGCGGCGTCGAGCGCGGTCAGGATCGGCGGATCGGCCTTGAAGCGATAGCTTTTGCCGACGGGCTCCGCGACTTTCGCGAGCATCGTCGCGTGCGAGCGCTTCATCGCGCGTTCAACGGTTTTCTCTATGGTCGCCTTCTCGTCGGAATCGAGCTTCGTGGGCGCGTCCATGTGCAGCGCGCTCGCGTAGGAGCGCATCTGCCAGAGATCGTAGGGGCTTACTTGCCAGAGTCCGGCCATCGTCGTGCGATACGCGGCGCACGCCGAACGCACGGCGCTTTCGCGCCCGGCGGCATCGACGCCATTTTCGCGCGCCGCGACGTTGATGCTCGCGGTCAGACGCTTCAAGTCCCATTCCCACGGGCCGACGAGCGTTTCGTCGAAATCGTTCAGATCGAACACGACGTCCTGGCGCGGCGTGCGAAAAAGGCCGAAATTATTGACGTGCGCGTCGCCGTCGATGATGACGTTGTGGCCGATCGAAGGCGACTTCGCCAGATCCCACGCCATCACCGTCGCGGAGCCGCGCAGGAACGCGAACGGCGACTCGGCCATGCGCTGCATCCGCAGCGGAATGAGCCGCTCCTGCCGGCCCGCGTTGCCCGCGAGCACGCGTTCCACGGGATCGGGCCGGTCCGGCTCGGGCGACCAGGCGCCGTGCGCGTCGAACGGAACCGCGTCGCGCAGTGAACGGCCCATGGCGCGGCTTTGCTCGGCCGCGCCGTTGATGGGTGTATTCGTCGAAGCGGAACCAGGGCGGGTGGACAAGGCGCGTTCTCCTTCGGCGATAAAAGGGCGTGTCGAGCGTTCGTCGAACGCAGAGCATTCGGCGCTCCCGGCGGGAAGGTTTTACACGCGCAGCGCATGACGCGGGTGCGTCTCGATGGCGCGAACCGCATGAAGCAAGCTGCACGCCGGGCCGGGCCACGGGCACGGGATATGCTCTTTACGATCGGCTTGAAGCCGCGCAATGCCAACGCACGATCCCGACGCACTTCGCGTCAATCTTTCGAACACATCATCTCATGCCCAACGAAATCCGCATTGCCGAAGGCTCCCCGTTTCCGCTCGGCGCAACCTGGGACGGACAGGGCGTGAATTTCGCGCTGTTTTCCGCGAACGCGACCAAAGTCGAGCTGTGTCTCTTCGATGAGAAGGGCGAAAAGGAAACGCAGCGCATCGAACTGCCCGAATACACCGATGAAGTCTGGCACGTCTACGTTCACGGCCTGCAACCCGGCGCGGTCTATGGCTATCGCGTGCATGGACCGTACGAGCCCGAAGCCGGACATCGCTTCAATCCCAACAAGCTGCTGCTCGATCCGTACGCGAAGGCGCACGTCGGCGAACTGAAGTGGGACCCGGCCGTGTTCGGCTATACGCTCAACGCCGAAGGCGACGATCTCACCTTCGACGAACGCGACAGCGCGCCCTTCATGCAGAAGTGCCAGGTCGTCGATCAGGACTTCTCGTGGACGCATGCGACGCGCGTGCGCGTGCCGTGGGAGCACACGATCTTCTACGAGACGCACGTGCGCGGCTACACGAAGCTGCATCCGGCGATTCCGGAGCACATGCGCGGCACTTTCGAGGGGCTCGGACAGAAGGAAGTGGTCGATTACATCAAGAGCCTGGGCGTGACGTCGGTCGAGCTTTTGCCGATCCACGCGTTCGTCAACGACAGTTATCTGCTCGACAAGGGCCTCACGAATTACTGGGGTTACAACACGATCGGCTTCTTCGCCGCCGATCCGCGCTACTTCGCGCGCGGGCCGGGCGTCGTCGCCGAGTTCAAGGAAATGGTCGACCGGCTGCACGAGGCCGGCCTCGAAGTCATCCTCGACGTCGTGTACAACCACACCGCCGAAGGCAACGAACGCGGGCCGACGCTGTCGTTTCGCGGCATCGACAAT
Organism: Caballeronia sp. ATUFL_F2_KS9A; assembly: GCF_023630765.1. Classification (NCBI taxonomy): domain Bacteria; kingdom Pseudomonadati; phylum Pseudomonadota; class Betaproteobacteria; order Burkholderiales; family Burkholderiaceae; genus Caballeronia; species Caballeronia sp. ATUFL_F2_KS9A. The sequence continues at coordinate 60,472 of NZ_JALQEK010000003.1, forward strand.
GCGTCGTACTACCGGCTGATGCCCGAGGAATCGCGCTATTACATCAACGATACCGGCACCGGCAATACGCTCAACCTGTCGCATCCGCGCGTCCTGCAGATGGTCACCGACAGCCTGCGCTACTGGGTGACGGAGATGAACGTCGATGGCTTTCGCTTCGATCTCGCGACGATTCTTGGCCGCGAGCCCTACGGCTTCGACGAGGGCGGCGGCTTTCTCGACAGTTGCCGGCAAGACCCGATTCTCTCGAGCGTGAAGCTCATCGCGGAACCGTGGGATTGCGGTCCGGGCGGCTATCAGGTGGGCGGCTTTCCGCCGGGCTGGGCGGAATGGAACGATCGTTACCGGGACACCGTGCGCGAATTCTGGAAGGGCGACGAAGGCGTGTCGCCTGAGCTCGGCAAGCGCATCACCGCATCGGGCGACAAGTTCAACAAGCGCGGGCGCCGTCCGTGGGCGAGCGTGAACTTCATCACCGCGCACGACGGCTTCACGCTGAACGATCTCGTCTCGTACAACGAGAAGCACAACGAGGCGAACGGCGAGGACAACAAGGACGGCCATTCGGACAACAAATCGTGGAACTGCGGCGTCGAAGGTCCGACCGACGACCCCGAGATTCGCGCGCTGCGCGAGCGCCAGAAGCGCAACATGCTCGCGACGCTGCTGTTTTCGCAAGGCACGCCGATGCTGCTCGCCGGCGACGAATTCGGCCGCACGCAGAAGGGCAACAACAACGCGTATTGCCAGGACAACGACATCAGCTGGGTGAACTGGGACATCGACGACGATGGCCGCGCGCTCACCGAATTCGTGCGCAAGCTGACGACGCTGCGTCACACGCTGCCGGTGCTCAGGCGCCAGCGCTTCCTGACCGGCGAATACAACGAGGACCTGCAGGTCGCCGACGTCCGGTGGCTCGGCACGACCGGCGACGAACTCACGCAGGAGCAATGGGACGATCCGAACATGCGCTGCTTCGGCGTGGTGATGGACGGGCGCGCGCAGGCGACGGGCATCCGCAAGCCGGCATCGGATGCGACGCTGCTGCTCATCGTCAACGCGTATCACGACGTGGTCGATTTCACGCTGCCCGACATTCCGGGCCCCGACGAGTGGATCTGTCTCATCGACACCAACGCGCCGATTCGCGAGGAATTGCCGGAGTTCGGCGCGGACGATGTGTATCAGGTGACGGGCCGCTCGCTGCTCCTGTTTGCGCTTCAGCCGCGCGGCGCGACCAAGCGCATTTTCAAGCGGCTGGAAGAAGCGCTGACGGACGAAGTCCCGCCTGAAGGCGAGGCGAGTTGAGGCTCGCGTCGGCGGGGTCCGGCGCGCGAGCGGTTATCATCTGGTTTTTGCGATAGCGACAGTAGGCGGCGGGAGCCGCCTTCTTTTTTCCACGATGGCCGTATCTTTCACGCATGAACGCGCGCCTCTTCAAGGCCGCGTGGCGCCGACGGCATGATCCTGCATGCCATCCTGCGCGTCGCGAGCTGGGATCAGCTCGAGCGCATCTGGGAATTCATCGTCGGCTTCTTCAAGTTTCTCTGGGGCCTGCTGCGCTTTCTCGGCGGCGGTTGATGCGCTGATCTTCACGACGAAACCAAAAGGGCTCCGCGAAACGGAGCCCTTGTTTTTCGTACGCGAGCAGATCAGGAATCGCGCCAGCTGTCGTCGTTGCTGCCGAGGTCGAGGTTTCCGCCCCCGCCGCCATCGTTCCAGTCGTTGGAGCCGTTGCCGAAATCGAGGCCGCCGCCGTTGTTGTTGCCGAAGTCGAGACCGCCGTTATCGTTCTGCGGCGGACGATCGACGGGGACTTCGCGCTCGATCACGCGATCGCGCCCATGCGAGAGCGCCTCGCCCAGCAGCACGCCGGTAAGCAATCCGCCCATGCCGCCGCCGAACCCGCCGCCGCCTTGCTGGATGATGACGGGCGGCTGCTGCCCTTGCTGCGGCGGATACGGCCCTTGCTGCGGATACTGCGGCTGGCCGCGTCCGAAACGCTCGGCTTCCTGCGCATATGGCGAGCCGTTCGGTGCGCCGGCTTGCGCATAGTTGTTCGCGTTCGGATCGGGCCGGCCTTCGGCGCGCGCCTTCAGGCTTGCAACCTGATTCTCCAGATCTTCGATCGCATACGGCGGTACCGGATTCTTCGAGTTCGACAGCGATTCGACCATCTCGCGCAACTGCGTTTCCGCGCCTTCCACGTCCTTCAGCAGCGCTTCATGGCCCGGCGCGGTGGAGAGCCGCACGTCTAGTTTGAGCGTGCGCACTTCGTTGAGCAGTTCGGTTGCGCGCTTGATCTGCGAACGGCGATCGTTCTCGGCCTGACCGTCGTCGCGTGAGCGCGCACGGCGCAAGCCCCAGCGCAGCACGAGCGCGATCGCCGCGATCAGGATCGCCAAACCGATCCACGCGCCCATGCCGATGCCGTGCGTCTGCGGCGCGGGCGCGGCTTGTTGCTGATTGAAGGGATTCTGTGCGCTCGACGTAGTCGCGCCGTTGTCCGATCGCGGCGAGATGCTCTCGCGCGTCGCATCGGCCTGAATGCGGGCCTGCGTGGCCGCGAAGCGCGAAGGATCGGTGAAGCTCAATGCGGGATCGAGCGATTTCGCTTGTTGCAGATGCGAAAGGGCGTCGCTGTAACGGCCTTCGCGGTCGAGAACCTGCGCGTAGAGATAATGCGCGTGCGCGTTCTTCGGATGCGCCTCAAGCACTTCGCTCAGTTGCGAGTCGGCCTTTTGCCAGTTGCCCTGCGTCATCGACTGCTCGACCTGCTGCGCGGTCGGCAACGCGAACGCGAGCGGGGATGCGAGCGACAGCGACAACGCCAGAGCCGTCAAGAACTTTTTCATGATGCGGGCCGGACGCGATGAACGTCCGTCTCCTGTCGATGCAATCGTGTACTGCTCAAGGTAACGCATATTCGTGCGACGCGTGGCTTTGCCCGGCGGCTCGCCACGCATGCACTCGCCAGCACTTATTGCGCCGGCGGATTCAACTGCTTCTTCAGCGCTTCGAGACGGTCTTCGACGGAAGGCCCGCGATTGAGCGCGGCGAGCTTGTCATCGAGCGCCTTGCCGGACTTCTGGTCCGCCGAATTCAGGCGCGCATCCGAGCGGGCGTTGGCGAGCTGAACCTTGTCTTCGAGCTTCTGAAAGTCCTCCGAAAGATTCTTTCCGCCGATGCCGCCCAGCGCCGTCGCCGCGGTGTCCTTCGCCTGCGCGATCTGCTGCTTCGCCTGAAGGATGTTCGAGCGCGCGTTCAGATCGTTGCGGCGCTGACGCATGTCCGTGATCTGCTGCTTCAGATGATCGACCGAAGGCACCAGCGTCTGCAGTTCCGCGGCGAGCGCGTCGCGTTCGGTTTCGGCGTTCGCCTGCGCCGCGAGGGCTTCGCGCGCGAGGCCTTCATCGCCGGACTGCAGCGCGCGCTTCGCGCCGTCTTCGTACTTCTTCGCCTTGTCGGCGGCGGCGTCGCGCTTGCTTTGCTGCGTCGCGACCTGCGCTTCGATCTCGATGAGCGAGTTTTCCGCCTTCGCGATGCTGTCGTCGAGTTCGCGCACGATCTGGCGAGCGTCGCGCGAAGGGTCCTGCATGGTGTCGGCGGCGTCGTTCAAGAGGCCTTTGACCGTGCGCGTGATGGAATCGAAAAGCGACATGTATTTCTCCTGGAGGAAGACGGCGGCGTTCACTCGATCCACGCGCCGCGCGGCTCGAATGTGAGGCGCAATGCGCGGGATTGCAAGCGCACGCGAGCTTCGCGTGCACGCCGGGTTTACCCGCTCATTAAATCATGCCGCGGCTTAACCGGGACTTAACGGAAGGTTAAGGAGTGTAACGGCGCGCCTTGCCGGAAAAGGCAGGCAGGGGGCCGGTGGCTAGCGCTCGGTGTGCGTGTCGTCGGTCAGCGAGGCGTCGTCGCCCTCATCGGCGTCATGCTCGAGTGCGTCTTCGGATGCGGGGGGCTCGGGATGCGCCTGCGCAAGCGTGCGCGCCTGCGCTGCGCGTTTGGTCGCGCTTGCGGCGGCATCGCGGGCTTCGCGTGCGGCGGCTTTCGCAGCGACGCTCTTCAGCGCGGCGTTGAGCGCATCGGGCGCTTTGGGCGCGCGCAGCCGATCGACGATGCCCGCGACCTTGATCTGCTCGCTCGTCGCGTTGAAGTTCAGCACGGCGCGCCGCATGAGCTCGCTCACGCTGATGCCGAGGGAGTCCGCTGTATTGCTGATGGCCAGCTTCTGCGCGGGAGTCACGAAAACAACGATGCGTTCGCTGGGTTTGGTCGTCATGGGCGGCTCACAAACAGTAAGGCGATCGTAACCGGACTAAGGGGACGACCGCGGCTTCGGTTCATCAAACTGCACGACATCGTTATTGCAGGCTCGCGAGAGCCGTTTCGGGAACCCGCGATCCATTCATCCATCATATCGGTTTGCGCGCGGCCGTGCGTGTGAATGGCCTCGCATCACACGCGATGAGCGTTGCGCAAAAACGGCGCGCGATCAACGACTTGTGCATTTTCTCATACGGTTGTCCACAAGGCTCTCAACACTTTCTGTGGGTAACACAACATTGGCGCGCATCTGGCGGGCTCGCGGCAATTTACTTACAAAAAAATCCTGCGCATTTTGTGGTGGCCCGCGCGAATTCTTTAAAATGCGCTGTTACCTCCGGCCGGATCCGGCCTGCACATTCGCTCGTCCCGTCTTGGCAGTCGCGTCGTTTTTCGGCGCATCGCAGCGCGGCAGCGGGCGCGCTTCATGGCGCGCCGAACGAACCCAGTCATGCCTATCATCAAACGACCCGACTCATCGAATTCCTCGCGCTACGATCGCGAACCCCGCTGGAACGACTCTCGCAACGACTCACGCAATGACTCGGGCGGCCGCGACGGCGGCGGGCGCAACGGCGGTGGCGGCCGCAATGACCGCAACGATCGCAATGACCGCGGCGGCCGGGGCCGCTCTCCGCTCGCACGCATCGCGCTCTGGTTCGCGGGACTCGCGGCCATCGGCGTGGTGATCGGCGCGCTCATCGTCGGTTATGCGCTCGTCGTCATGGGGCCGAATCTGCCGTCGCTCAATGCGCTCATCGACTATCGTCCGAAGGTGCCGCTGCGCGTCTATACGGCCGATCACGTGCTGATCGGCGAGTTCGGCGAGGAGCGCCGGAGCCTCGTGCGCTTTCAGGACATTCCCGATCAGATGAAGAAGGCGGTGCTCGCAATCGAGGATTACCGCTTCTACGATCACGGCGGCGTCGACTTCGTCGGCATCCTGCGCGCGGGCGTGACCGATCTGATGCACGGCGGCGCATCGCAAGGCGCGAGCACGATCACGATGCAGGTCGCGCGCAACTTCTTCCTGTCGAGCGAGAAAACCTATACGCGCAAGATCTACGAGATGCTGCTCGCGTACAAGATCGAGAGCGCGCTCACGAAGGATCAGATTCTCGAGCTGTACATGAACCAGATCTATCTGGGCGAGCGCGCGTACGGTTTTTCGGCTGCTGCGCGCGTGTACTTCGGCAAGGACCTGAAGGACATCACGCTTGCCGAAGCGGCGATGCTCGCGGGCCTGCCGAAAGCGCCGTCGGCGTATAACCCGGTCGTCAATCCGAAGCGCGCGAAGGTGCGTCAGCAGTACATCCTGAAGCGCATGCTCGATCTGAACTTCATCACGCGCGAACAGTTCGCTCAGGCGAGCGCCGAGGAAATTCACACGAAGTCCTCGGGCACCGAATACGGCGTGCATGCGGAATACGTCGCGGAAATGGTCCGGCAGATGATGTACGCCCAATACAAGGAAGAGACCTACACGCGCGGCCTCACGGTGACGACGACCATCGATTCCGCCGATCAGGACGCCGCGTATAAAGCCGTGCGCAAGGGCGTGATGGACTATGAGCGCCGGCATGGCTATCGCGGGCCGGAGGGCAATGTCAATCTGCCGTCGAACGCGGATGACCGCGCCGAGGCGATCGAAGACGCGCTCGTCGATCATCCGGACAACGGCGAGCTCGTCGCGGCGGTGGTCACGGCCGCGAGCCCGAAGCAGGTGAGCGCACAGTTCGTCGGCGGCGATACTGCGACGATCGCGGGCGACGGCCTGCGCTTCGTGGCGGCCGCGCTGCGCAACAACGCATCGAAGGCGCTCGCGATCAAGCCGGGCTCGATCGTGCGTCTCACGAAGGACGGCAAGGGCAACTGGCAGATCACGCAGTTGCCGCAGGTCGAAGGCGCACTGGTTTCGATGACGCCGCAGGACGGCGCGATCCGCGCGCTCGTCGGCGGCTTCGACTTCAACAAGAACAAGTTCAATCACGTTACGCAGGCATGGCGTCAGCCGGGTTCGAGCTTCAAGCCGTTCATCTATTCGGCGGCGCTCGACAAGGGTCTCGGACCGGCGACCATCATCAACGACGCGCCGCTGTATTTCCCCGCGGCGGGCGGCGGCGATGCGTGGGAGCCGAAGGACGATGACCAGCCCGACGGCCCGATGTCGATGCGCGTCGGCCTGCAGAAGTCGAAGAACCTCGTGTCGATCCGCATCCTCTCGTATATCGGCACGGGCTACGCGCAGGACTTCGTCACGCAGAAGTTCGGCTTCGACAAGGACAAGACGCCGCCTTATCTGCCGCTCGCGCTCGGCGCGGGTCTCGTCACGCCGTTGCAGTTGAGCGGTGCGTACTCGGTGTTCGCGAACGGCGGCTATCGCATTAATCCGTATCTGATCGCCGAGGTCGCCGATGCGCGCGGCACCGTGATCTCGCGCGCCAATCCGCTGATCGCGGGGAGCAACGCGCCGCAGACGCTCGAGCCGCGCAACGCGTACATCATGAACAGCCTGCTGCATACCGTCGCGACGCAGGGCACGGGCTCGGGCACCAACGTGTTGAAGCGCAACGATCTGCAAGGCAAGACCGGCACGACCAACGACGCAAAGGATGGCTGGTTCGCGGGCTATCAGAAGCAGCTCGTCGCGGTCGCGTGGATGGGCTACGACCAGCCGAAGACGCTCGGCAGCCGCGAGTTCGGCGCGCAGCTCGCATTGCCGATCTGGGTCGAGTACATGGGACGCGCGCTGCGTGGCATTCCGCAGGAGCAGATGGAGCGGCCGGACGGCATCACCACGGTCGATGGCGAACTCTTCTACGCCGACCGGACGCCGGGCGCGGGATTCGTCGCGAGCATCGGGCTGGATAACGCCAATCCGATGGCGGGCGATGCCACCACGATGGGCGGCGTGGGTCCGGCGGGCATGCAGGCGCCGCCCGCGCCGCAGGTTACGACCGACGAGCGCAAGCAGATCATGGATCTGTTCAGCAAGCACTAGCGATAAAAAAACGCGCCGGACTTCACAATCCGGCGCGCTTTTCTTTGGGGGGCGCGAAACTCAGTGGCCGACCGTCGCTGCCGACTTCACGTCACAGTTCACCTTGAGCGTCGACTTGTCCGCGAACGATAGCGTGAGCGGAATCGTCGAGCCGACCTTGAGCGGCTTGCCGGGCTCTTCGAGCATCAGGTGATAGCCCTTCGGCGCGAAGTTCAAGGTGCCGTGCGCGGGGACATCGACGGAATCGACGGCCGACATCGTCGCCGTGCCGTTCTTGCTTTCCGACTTGTGCATCATCGTCATGCCGAACGCGGGCGTTTCCGCGGCCGTGAGGGTCGCGGGTTTGTCGCCGTTGTTGGCGACGGTGAAGTAGCCCGATGACGGCAGGTTCGGCGGCATCGCACGAACCCAGCAATCGCGGGCCTCGAGCGTCGCGGCCTGAGCGAACGATGCGCAGACGAGCGCGCTCGCGAGTACAGCGATTTTTTTCATTGTGTCCTCACTTGACGGTGAAGTTGTAGTGGCCTTGCGTGCGATGCCCGTCGGCCGCGAACGCGCTCCATTGGACCTTGTAGACGCCCGGCGCGAGATCGGGGAGCGCGACGCTCATGTGCTTTTTGTCGCGTGCATCGACTGTGGATTTCTCGGTGTTGACTTGCGTGCCCTGCGCATTGGTGACGATGAGCTTGCTGAAGGTCGGTTCGAGCGCTTCGCCGAAGTCGATCGCAACTTCGTGCGGGGCGCTGACGGTCGCGCCGGGGCCGGGTTGTTGCAGCTTCGGCAATGCATGCGCGAATGCGAGTTGCGCGGAGCCGATGAACGCGAGCGCGAGTGCGCTGCGCATCAACGATGATGAAAGCATGATGTGTCCTTGCGTGCCCGAAACCGTTGGGGTTTGAGGCGATGAACGAAGTCTGTGTTTGCCGATGCGAATCAGGCGAAGGCGGGCGGGGCGCGCGGTTGTGCGGCGGTGAGCGATGCTCGGCGAGGCGCGTCGGTGCGATGATTTGCGACGAAGGTTTCGCGCGGCGGGAGAAGGGCGGCCGCGCGATGCGGCGATACGGTCGGCGTGGGCGCGTGCGCGATGAGATCGCAATAAGCGCAGGCCTGCAGATGATCGACGGTGTCATGCTTTTGCGGATGCGTGTCGCGCGATGCCTGGGCATCGGTTGCGCACACGGACGCGAGCAACGATTCGATGCGCGCATGTTCGAGCGTTTGCGATGCGACGGGCGCGAGCGAGAGCAGCAGGATCGCGCATATCGCAGCGAACCCGCCGATCTTCCCGATGATGCCCCGACGCAAGTGATGCATGCCGATACATGGACGATGATGAACGAGCGATTATGCCATGCGCGTTTGGAGGCGCTTCGCGAGGGATGGGACGCATCGATTGATTGTTTTAGAAAATAGGGTGTTGCGGCAAAGTAAGCGATGACGTATAATCTTTTCTTCGACGGACGCGGGGTGGAGCAGTCTGGCAGCTCGTCGGGCTCATAACCCGAAGGTCGTAGGTTCAAATCCTACCCCCGCAACCAATATCGGCAAGCCGTCACACCATCAAACCCGCCTTTGAGCGGGTTTTTTGTTGTCTGTCTTTTCAATGCAAATACGCCTTGTCAATCGCGCGGCCAGAACCGCGCTCGTGCGCGCCCGAGTCGCATCAAGGATCAGCGAAAGGCCTGCGGCTTCTACCACCCGTTCGCCAACTAAAGGCCTGATGCGTGCTGCGCTCGGACGCGCGATCAGAAATGAATCGCTCCTTGCGGAAGCCACGACATCGATTCGAGGGGAACCTCAGTCGAACGCTCACTCATCGAGGGCCTGCTGAAGCATCCTCAACCGCGTCCTGCCATCCGGCATGAAGTCCGTGCCGAAGCGCACAAGCCCCTCGCGTCGTAGGTGACACGCCATCGTGAAGCTCAATAGCATGCCCGGCTCGGGCTTGTTGATCTCGATGTCGATCGCCCTCAGGCGTGGCTCGTACTCGAGCAACGTCGACTCGATCTCGGTTTTCAACTTATGCGCGGAAGCCGGCAAGTGCCGGTATATCTCGGACAGATCGTCGAGCCCATACCCGGGCAAATGCGCGAGCGCCTTGCGACGGCTGTTGAGAATCCGCTGGATGTTGTCCCGCACCGAATAGAAAGTCTGCTCTTCGGGCGAGTGATCGATGATCGCCGTTCCGTCCGCGAAGTGTCCGGTGATCCGCTCAAAGAGGCCGGGTCCCGCGCGCATCATCGTTTGACCTCGTGTTTCATGCCTGCGCTCCTTTCATTGCGTCATGCGGGCAACGGACGCATCCAGCCACGCATTGATTCCAAACCAGATCAGCCCGACCACTACGCAAGCGACTGCGATGCCGGCGAGCGGAGAGATTCGCTGCGTCCACGCACGCATAATTGGCGCTTTGACGATGACGGAGCCATCATCCTTCTGCTGCCTCTGCTCGACACGAAGCTGAGCATCGATGGCCCGTCGGAGGCGAATTTTCGCGTCGTCGCCTTCGAGGGCGAGTCTCCCCGTGAAACCGAGATCCAGCACCGCGCCGAAGATCGCGAGCAGCGCAAGCACCGGTCTGGGGTCCCGCAGCCGCTCTCGGATTCGCCGCACGAGTTCTTCGCCGGCATCGTTGGTCTCGAACTTCTCCAACTGCAACGGTCGGCGTTCCCAGTCCTCGCGTTCATCGCCTCTTAGACTGTTCAAGGCCGCTTCGTCGAGCAGCGCGCACTGGGCGTATCGGGCGTCCTCGATCACGTCTTGCGGATACCCTCGTGCTTTGAGTTCGGCAGTCAGGGCATCGATTTGAGCTTTGCACGTCGTTTTCAAATCGTCCGCAGACTTCTCTATGCTTTCGTCGGCAAAATCCGCGACCGTGAGCGCCGTGTCGCGCAGCGCCACCGGCAGCAGATCGATGTCGATATTCAATGTCATGCTGTTCACGTCGGTAGCACCGCATAAAGTTCGAGCGAAACATCGGGAATTGAGGCAGGCACGTAGAACCGACACGCGCGCGCATCGATCATGCGTTTGAAAGCCGGGTGCGATGCATCGAGCGCGAAGTACTGGTTCTCGATGCGTACCGGAATCGCCGCGGGCAGACGCGCCATAGGTTTGATCGGAATGCCGGAGAGCGCCGAATTGACGATCTGTTCGACTTCATCGGGCGCGCCCGCCTTGCAGAGTCTCGGGAACTGCTCGATGAGTGCATGAGCGGGCAGCGCGGCCTGCACCGAGAGGTAGTAATCCGCATCCTCGACGAGCCGCTCGTCTTCGATCTGGCCGGTCCAGACCGTGCCGCGCACGCGCTCTAGTGCGATCGGCACCACGCGCGATGGGATGACCGTATCGAGCAAATTGCGAATGAGCGACTCCAACTCCGCGAACACGGGCTCCGGTGCGCGATGGTCGTAGGCGGGGAGCGCCTGCAACGTCTCCGTCGTGGAGAAAGTCAGAAGCGAACCCGCCAGCCGCGAAAGCAGCGCATAGAGCCGCTCCGGATGCTGATTCGGTGCCTGCACCAGCCGCGCGAGTTCCGGCCAGGACGAGTTCACGCTGTGCAGCAGCCAGAAGAGCGAGACGTCGGCGACCGCGTAGTCGGCGATCTGGTCCGAACGTTCGCGCCGGCGTACCGCCAGGCTCGCGCTCTTCGCGCTGAGGATTTCCGACAGGCGCTTCACGCGTGTCGTCAACATCGTATTGGCCGACAAGAACAGGCACGGCGGCACGAAGGCCGCATCGAGTTCGAAGCGTCCCTGCGCATTGCGGATAAAGCGCGCAACCGGGCACGTCACGTAATCGCCGCCCGCCTCGAAATCGAACAGCAACGAGACGGCGTGGCGTTCGACGCTGATTTCTTCCTTACCTTCGCCGTACAAATCAGCGACGTGCAGATACTCCCGCACGAACCGGCGTGGCCGGGCGGGTTTCGCCCCAGGCTCGATGCAGTTGCCGCCTTGCGCATCGACGAGCGCCACACCCGCGAGCACCGTTATCGCATCGTATTGCGAGCCGACGTCATCGAGACTGCGCGCGGCCGGGAGCCAGTCGGACGTGTCGCTGTCGATGAGCGTCCCATCGGGCAGGCGGGCATGCGCATCGGGAGGTGATGGCGCTGTTGCGCTTCTATCTGGGCTACGAGGCCGAGGCGCGTCTGGAGATGCACGTTCGGCCCGAATTGATGCCCGATCCGGTGCTGAAGCCGAAGCAAACCAGTCTGGGATTGACGACGCAACTGTTCGACCGCTCGGCCCCGACGGACGAGCCTGCGCGCACTACGCGCGTGCATCTGGGGCGCTGGGATGGCGCAGCCGAATAAATCAAGCAGGGCAGGACCGACCATGCATCACTACAACTCGAATGCTTCCATTACGGGCCGCCTGATGCGAAGCGCAACGACCGCACTCGCCACGGCCAGTCTGCTCTCGATCGCCGGCTGCGGCGCGTGGCAGGCCACGAAGGACAGCACGGTAAGCGCAGCCGAGTGGCTCTTCACCACGCAAGTCAAGTCGATGAACGTCGAACTGAACGGTCGCGCCGCGTTGAACGAGAACGCGACCGG